>JALYIX010000032.1 GCA_030775565.1 Pseudomonadota bacterium
GTTCGCGCCCCCGCGATAGGGATAGCTGGCCGCCACCGACGACAGGTCGATGATCGCGCCCTTGGTGGCGATGAGGTTGGGGAGCAGGGTCTTGGTCAGCACCACCAGCCCGACGACATTGGTCTCGATCATCGCCACGATCGGGTCGAGCTCGGCCTCGTGAAGCGGCACCGCGGCGGTCGCATAACCGGCGTTGTTGACCAGCAGATCGATCGGCGGAAGACCCTTGGCGCACTCGATCACCGCCGCCCGGTCACGCATGTCGAGCGCGATCGGCGTAAACGCGTCGCCCAGCTCCTCGGCCAGCGCCTTCAGTCGCTCGACCCGCCGCCCGGTCCCGATCACGCGCCAGCCGTCGGCGACGAAGGTACGAGTGCACGCCTCGCCGATGCCCGCCGTCACCCCGGTAATGAATGCCGTCTTCACGCCGTTTGTCCTTTCGCAAATTTATCGAGGATCCACGCGCTCGCCTGGTCCCAATGGTCGATCCGGACATGCGCCCGCTCGGCGGGAGGGACGTTCGGCGCGAGCCGTGGTTCCGCCACCATATGCACTCGCCACACCTCGGGCGCATGCTTGGCAAGCGACGCGTGATGGACCGGCAAATCATCGACGAATGCCGTCACGCTCGCCCCGTGCCGCTCCATGATCGCGCGCGCCGGCACCCCCTTGCCGCCCTGGTTGGTGACCACCTCGTGGCGGATCCCGTGGCTCGCCAGCTGCTCGACCCGCCAGCCATGCGCCTCGTCGCCAAGATTGGTCAGCACGACGATGTCGGCCACTTCGCCGATCCGCCCAAGCGCCTCGATCGCGCCCGGCACCGGGGTCTGGCGATGCATCTCCTCGCGGAAGAACTGCTGCAACAAGGGCCACACTTGCGCTTCTTCCAGCGTCTCACCCGTCGCGCGAACCGTCAGCGCATCGGCGAACTTGCCGCCCTCGAAGTCGAAATCAATGTCATGCGCTTCGCCCAGCCACGCCTCGAAATGCGACACCATGTGGAGCAGCACTTCGTCGCAATCGGTGATCAGCAGCGGCCGGCTCATGCCTCGAGCTGCCCGCGCGCCGCGACCAGCGCGGCCGGAGTTGAACCAATCTCGTCCGCAACGGACATGAGGTCGGGTTCATGGCTTTCGAGGAACCCGAGCGTCGCGGCCAGCAGCGCGGGCTCCATCGCCCGCTCACGCAATTCGGTTGCGTCGAGCCCGGTCAGCGCCAGGAACCGCTCGGCCCGCTTCGGCTCGCCCAGCGTCGCCGCGAGCGCGCGGAGCGCCAATGCGGTCGCGTCGTCATTTGTGGCACGGGCGTTCATCGCCTATCAGCGCTCCTCGAAGCTTGGGTGTTCGCGGGAAATAGTGGTTGGCCAGGATTTTGGTAGTCGAGGACAATGCGCTGAACATCAAGCTGTTCTGCGATCTGCTCGGCGCGCACGGCCATGAGACCGAGGCGGTCACCGACAGTCGCGAGGCACTGGCCTCTGCGCGCGCCTTCCACCCCGACCTGGTGATCACCGACATTCAACTGCCCCATGTCTCGGGCATGGAGCTGATGGGCCTGCTGCGCGGCGACCCCGACCTGAAGGACGTGCCGATCATGGCGGTCACCGCTTACTCGGCGCAGGGCGACGACGAACGCATCCGCGCGGCGGGGGCGCAGGCCTATGTCTCGAAGCCCATCTCGGTGGTGAAGTTCGCGCAGACGGTCGATGGCCTGCTGGCCGATGCCCGCGCCACTGCGGCAGAAACGGAAACGGGCGCCGCCGCGGTTGCGGAGACGCCCGATGGTGCCGTCGATCCCGGGCCAGGCCCGGCGTAACCCGCTGGTTACTTGATCTTGGCTTCCTTGAAGTCGACATGCTTGCGCACGACAGGGTCATATTTGCGGAACGACATCTTTTCGGTCGTGTTGCGCGGATTTTTCTTGGTGACGTAGAAAAAGCCGGTGTCGGCGGTGCTGACGAGCTTGATCTTGACGGTTGCCGGCTTGGCCATCGGACATATCCCAACGGATGAAAATAAAGAGAGCGGCCACAAGACCGTGATCGTTTCAGATAAAATCTGGAACGTGAATCACGGTCTCAGCAAAAAGCCGAGGCCGCCCGATGGCGCGCTAATGGCGACGGGAGGCGATTCTGTCAAGCCGACGGCGCCTAAGCGACTCTCCTGTCACGGCTTTGACTCACCGTTAACCCATCTCGGCGACAATCGCCCGGTCAACGGAGAATCAAGCCATGGCATCCGAGTCGCCGACCGCCGAATCGCTCAGCATCGTCCGCGGCCGCATCGGCGAGCGCATCGCCGAGCTCGAAACTCGCATGCGCACCTTGAAGCCGGCCGACATCTGCGCGCGAATGGACGCGATCCGCGTAATGGCAATCGACCACGGCCTGACTGCGCTCGAGGGCCTCGCCAACTACAGCGCGCACCACGCGATGATGCCCGGCCACCGCGCCGCAACCCGCTGCGCGCTCGACCATATGAGCGCCGCGCTCGACAGCGACTCCCCGGCGGATCGGCAAACCGTGCTCGCGGCGATGGCGCTGAGGATGCACTAAGAGCGCCACATCAGGGGCGGCCGTTCTCCCTTACCAGGAGACATAAGGAACCACTAGGCTGCTCCAGCAGCCAAGAGACTCGGCGGCGTCCATTCCGACGTTGGCGATGACTCCTTTCCTCATTCATGCTATCGTTTCAGGGGCGAAAGCAGGGGAGCAGGGACCATGCCATATCCACGCGCGCATCTTTACATGGTTGGCGTCATCGCGGTCATCATCACCGGTTTCTGGCCAAGTTATTTTGCGGTGGCGGGCAATGCCCCGTGGCAATTCCACGCCCACGGTATCGCCGCCAGTTGCTGGGTGCTTTTGGTCACCGCGCAAAGCTGGACCGCGCATCGCCCGCAGCAGCTGGCGACCCACCGCGTCGTCGGCACGGCAAGCCTGTTGCTGTTCCCCTTCCTCACCGGCGGGCTGGCCGCAATTATCAGCATCCAGGCCAGGAACTGGGTTGAGGGTGAGCCGCTCCACCTGCTCTACGGCCCCGGCTTCATGATCGGCACAATGGTCGCGATGGCGGCTTATGTGACGGTGTATTACCGGGCGCTCAAATTTCGGCGCAAGGTGTGGGTCCACGCCGGCTACATGCTGTCGACGCCGCTGATCCTGTTCGAATCGCCGTTCAGCCGGGCAGTGTCGTTCGTCGTGCCGGCGTTCAAGGTCAACGGGCCGGCCGATTTCCCGCACGTCATGTCCTCGATCGAATGGTCGATGGCGATCGAGCTGGCGATCATCGGCGTCATCTGGTGGCGGGTCGGCGATCGCGCCAAACCGTTCCTGGTCACCGCGGGCTTCATCATCGTCGAGATGCTGGCCATGGACTTTGCGAGCGACTTCGATGGGTTGAAGCGGTTCGACGACTTCATCGGCCATATGCCGGCGGCGACGATCGTGCTGACCGGCTTCGTCATCGGTGCAGCGACGAGCTGGCTCGGATGGCAGGCGGGCAAGCGCTCGACGGTGCCGATCGGGACGGCTGCCGCTCCAGCCTAGACGCTCGGTCCGCGCGGGGTTGCTCAAAGCTTATCTCAAAGGTCCGCATGCGACCACCAATGCGTCGACCGCGGCGCGCGCGCATCCGCCCCGGGCAGTGGAGTTCGGACATCCGCGAACAACCCCGTTGCCGCGAACATGTGTGAACATTCTCCGCCTCGCATCCTTCGTCCCGCCCACGCATTGACCCCGCGATGCGCGCCTTCAGCCAGCTTCTCGACGACCTCGTCTACACCCGATCGCGCAACACCAAGCTGCGGCTGATCGGCGATTATCTGAAAGCCACCCCCGACCCCGACCGCGGCCTCGCGCTCGCCGCGCTGACCGGGACGCTCGACATCCCGGCGGTCAAGCCGGCGGTGGTCCGCGCGCTCGCCGAGGAGCGGATCGACCCCGTGCTGCTGCGGATGAGCCGCGACTATGTCGGCGACATGGCCGAGACGGTGTCGCTCCTCTGGCCCGCGCCGAAAGGCGAACCCTCCGACCTCGACGACGGCAGCATCACCGTCGCGGCAGCGGTCGATCGCCTCAAGGCAGCCTCGCGCCCCGACGCCCCGCGCGTGCTGGCCGAGATGCTCGATCACCTCGACCCCTCGGGCCGTTTCGCCATCCTCAAGCTCGCCACCGGCGCCTTGCGCGTCGGCATCTCCGCCCGCCTAGCCAAGCAGGCGCTGGCCGACGCCTTCGCCATCGACGTCGAGCAGGTCGAAGAGGTCTGGCACGGCCTCACGCCCCCCTTCGCCGAGCTGTTCGCCTGGGGCGAAGGCCGCGCCGAGCAGCCCACGGCGAAGGACGTCCCCGTTTTCCGTCCCTTCATGCTCGCCCACCCGCTCGACGAGACCAAAGTGGATCTGAAGGACTATGCTGCGGAGTGGAAGTGGGACGGCATCCGCATCCAGCTGGTCCACGCCGGCGGCGACACCCGGCTTTACTCGCGCACCGGCGACGACATCTCGGGCAGCTTTCCTGACATCGCCGCCGCCTTCACCCACCGTGCGGTGCTCGACGGTGAGCTGCTCGTCCGCGGCGCTGGGCAGGGCGCAGAGGAGCATGGCGGCGCGGCGGCGAGCTTCAACGCGCTCCAGCAACGTCTCGGCCGCAAGAATGTCTCGGCCAAGGTGCAGGGCGATTACCCCGCCTTCGTCCGCCTGTACGACATGCTGTTCGACGGCGAGGAAGATCTTCGCAGCCTCCCCTGGGCCGATCGCCGCGCCCGGCTCGAAGCCTTCATGCCGACCCTCGACTCCGAGCGCTTCGACCTCTCGACGGTAATCGACGCGCCCTCGTTCGAAGCCCTCGAGGAGCTCCGCGCGGGCGCCCGCGATTCGGCGATCGAGGGAATGATGCTCAAGCGCCGCGACAGCCCCTACGTCGCCGGTCGCCGCACCGGCCTGTGGTACAAGTGGAAGCGCGATCCCCTGACCGCCGACTGCGTCATGATGTACGCCCAGCGCGGCTCGGGCAAACGGTCGAGTTTCTATTCCGACTTTACGTTCGGTTGCTGGAGCGAATCGGGTGAGCTGCTTCCCGTCGGCAAGGCCTATTTCGGCTTCACCGACGAGCAGCTCAAATGGCTCGACAAGTTCGTCCGCAACAACACGCTGAACCGCTTCGGCCCGGTTCGCGAAGTCGAGAAGACCCTCGTGTTGGAGGTGGCGTTCGATTCGATCCACGCCAGCAAGCGCCACAAGTCCGGGCTCGCAATGCGCTTTCCCCGCATCAGCCGCATCCGCACCGACAAGCCCGCCGCAGAGGCCGATCACATCGACACGCTTTTGGCGATGGCGACCTAGACCTGCTTTTGCAGCACGACGAATTCGAGGTCGTCGCGTTTTGGCAGCCCCGCGCGCGGGTCACCGTAGGGGAACGGCCGTCGCTCGCCCGTGGCGCGATATCCCCGCCGCTCGTACCAGGCGATCAGCTCGGTGCGCTGGGCAATCACCGTCATTTCGATCCGGTCGAAGCCGAGGTCGGCGGCGCCATGATCCTCGGCGGCGGCGATCATCATCCGTCCGATGCCGGTGCCCTGCTGGCGCGGATCGACGGTGAAGAGGCCGAGGTAACCGGTCGCGCCGCCCTTGTCGGTGAGCGCGACGCAGGCGTGGATCGCCTCGCCATCGCGCAGGACGAACAGCCGCTGCGCCGGGTTGGCGAGGATCGCTTCGAGCTCCTCGCTGTCGGTCCGCTGGCCGTCGAGGAGGTCCGCTTCGTGAGTCCAGCCCTCGCGCGCCGAAACGCCACGGTAGGCGGACTGGATCAGCGCCAACAGCGTCGGCACATCGGCCGAGGTTGCCCGTTCGAGTTTCATTTGTCCCCCAAGCAAAAGCCCGCCCGGATCGCTCCGGACGGGCCTCTGATCGTCAGGCTTGGCCGAACCCTAAGAGTTCGAGGGCCCGAGGTTCACCGCGGCGTATTTGCCGCGGCGATCGACCTCGATCTCGAACTCCAGCCGGTCGCCTTCGTTGAGCGTCGGCATGCCGGCACGCTCGACCGCCGAAATGTGGACGAATGCATCGGGCTGTCCGTCATCGCGACTGATGAAGCCGAAGCCCTTCATCGCGTTGAAGAACTTGACCGTGCCGCTGGCCTTCTCGCCGGTCAGCTGACGCTGCGGGCCGCCGCGGTCGCCACCCGGCGCACCGCCGAAGCCGCCATCGCGCGGGGCCGCGGGGGCACCTGTGCGCACGACTTCCATCGGCTCGCCGTCGATGCGCAGGTTGGTCGCCGAGATGCGCCCGCCACGATCGACCAGCGTGAACTCGAGCGGCTGGCCATCGGCCAGGTCGGTCAGGTTGGCCTGCTCGACCGCGCTGATGTGAACGAACACATCCTCGCCGCCGTCATCGCGAACGATGAAGCCGAAGCCCTTCTGAGGATTGAAGAATTTGACGACGCCCTTGCCTTCGCCGACGACCTGCGGAGG
>JALYIX010000033.1 GCA_030775565.1 Pseudomonadota bacterium
GCGCATGACCTCAATCGCCCAGCGCCTCGCCCGCCCGGAGATCCTCGCCCTCCCCCCGACCGACACCGCGGCGGCGGCGGGCGGCGCGCCGATCGGCCGCTCGATCAAACTCGACGCCAACGAGAACCCGTTCGCGCCGCTCATCACGGGCAGCATCGCCGCGTCGGTCAACCGCTACCCCGAGCCGCAACCCGCAGCGCTGCGCCAGCGCCTCGCCGATCTCTACGGCTGCGCGCCCGCGCAATTATGGGCGACGCGCGGCAGCGACGACGCCATCGACCTCCTCATCCGCACCTTCTGCAATCCCGGCGTCGACAGCATCGCGATCGTCGAACCGACTTTTTCGGCCTATGCCCAGTTCGCGCGGGTACAAGGCGCCAAGGTCATCAGCGCCCGGCTGACCGACGAGTTGCTGTTCGAGCCCGCCGTGGTCATTGCCGCCTGCGCCGAGGCCAGGCCCAAGCTCCTCTTCCTCTGCACGCCGAACAATCCGACCGGCACCCCGGTCGCTCCGTCCGACGTCCTCGCCATCGCCGCCGCCCTGCCCGACACGCTGGTCGTCGCCGACGAAGCCTATATCGAGTTCGCCGACACGACGAGCCAGGTGCCCGTGGTCGGCGGCAACCTCCTCATCCTGCGCACCCTGTCGAAAGCCTATGGCCTCGCCGGCGCGCGGGTCGGCTGCCTCATCGCCGATCCCGAGATCATCGCGCTGACGAGCCGCGCCTCCCCGCCCTACCCGCTCCCGTCGCTGTCGATCGCGGCGACCCTCGACGCGCTTGCGGCCGAGCGGATGCCGCTCCACGCCGAGCGCGTTGCGCGGCTGAAGACCGACCGCGAACGGCTCGCCGAGCGCCTCCGCCCGGTCGCCGAAATCCAGTCGGTCCGCACCGGCGGCAACTTTCTGTTCCTCGAAGTCGCCGACCCCGCGGCCCTCGCGCAGCGCCTCGCCGCGGCCGGAATCCGCCTCCGCTTCCGCCCCAACGCCGCGCCCGGCGGGGTCCGCGTGACGGTCGGCACCGAAGCCGAAAACGCCGCCATGCTCGCCGTCTTCGGCCTTGGCGAAAGCGCCCGCCCGGGCCGCCGCGCCGAGCTCGTCCGCGACACCAAGGAAACCCGCATCGCGGTCGCGATCGACCTCGACCGGCCCGAGCCGCGGCGCATCTCGACCGGGATCGGCTTCTACGACCATATGCTCGACCAGGTCGCCACGCACGGCGGGTTCAGCCTGACGCTGGCCTGCACCGGCGACCTCGAGATCGACCCGCACCACAGCGTCGAGGACATCGCGCTGGCGCTCGGTACCGCGCTCCGCCAGGCGCTCGGCGACAAGCGCGGGATCGGCCGTTTCGGCTTCGCTTTGCCGATGGACGAAGTCCGCGCCGAAGTCCTCATCGACCTGTCGGGCCGCCCGTTCAGCAAGTTCGACGGCAGCTTCGCCACCCCCGACGTCGGCGGGCTTCCGACGCAGATGGTCCCCCACATCTTCCGCAGCCTGGCGGATTCGATGGCGTGCGCGATCCACGTCTCGGTCGAGGGCGACAACGACCACCACAAGGTCGAAGGCTGCTTCAAGGCCTTCGGCCGAGCGCTGCGCATGGGCCTCGCGATCGAGGGGAAGGGCGACGCGCTCCCCAGCACCAAGGGCGTGTTGTGAGCGACGTCGCCATATTGGACCTGGGCTATGGCAATGTGGAGTCGATCCGGCTTGGCTTTGCCCGGCTCGGCGCCGATGTTGCGCTGGTCAAAAGCGCCGAGGAGGTCCTGTCCGCCGAACGGCTGGTCCTCCCCGGCGTCGGCGCGGCGGGCTATGCGATGGAGCGGCTGCACGCGCTCGGGCTGGTCGAGGCACTGCGCCAGCGGACCCGGCCATTGCTTGGCATCTGCCTCGGCATGCAATTGCTGTTCGAGGGCTCGGACGAGGCCGACACCGCCTGTCTCGGGCTGGTCCCGGGGCGGGTGCGCGCGATGACCGCCGCGCCGGGCAAGCCCATTCCCCACATGGGCTGGACTCCGCTCCACCAGGTCGCCACCGATGACGCTCGCGCGATCGGGCTCGGCGAGGGCGACCATGTCTATTTCGCGCATAGTTTCGTGTGCGACGACGGTCCGGCGACGGTGGCGCGCGCGGACTATGGCCAGCCGATCCCCGCTGCGCTTCGCCAGGGCCATCTGTGGGGCGCGCAATTCCATCCCGAGCGCAGCGCCGCCCCCGGCGCCGCCTTCCTGAAAGCCTATCTCGCCGCATGATCCTCTACCCCGCCATCGACCTCATCGCCGGCCGCTGCGTCCGCCTCGCCCAGGGCGATTTTGCGCGCGAGACCCGCTATTCCGACGACCCCGCCGCCGCACTCGCCGGCTTTGCCGAGGGCGGCGCGACCTGGGCGCACATCGTCGACCTCGAC
>JALYIX010000034.1 GCA_030775565.1 Pseudomonadota bacterium
CGACTTGATCGGTCCGCGCGTCGTGGACACCCCTGTCACCGCGCCGTCCGGCCCGCGGTCGATACCGGTCACCGCGCAATTTTGAATGATGTCGACGCCAAGTGCCGCCGCGGCACGGGCATAGCCCCAGGCGACGCTGTCGTGCCTGGCCGTGCCGCCGCGCCGCTGCAGCGCGGCGCCAAGCACCGGATGGCGCGCGCCGGGATCGATGCTCAGCGGCGGGCAATAGGCCTTGGCCTGCTCAGGGGTCAGCCATTCATTGTCGACCCCGTTGAGCCGGTTCGCGTTGATATGCCGCTTGATGCTCTGCACATCGTGGACATTGTGCGCGAGCATCATCACTCCACGCTTGGAGTACATGATGTTGTAGTTGAGCTCCTGGCTCAACCCATCCCACAGCTTCAAGGCGTGGTCGTAGAGGAAGGCGCTCTCGTCATAGAGATAATTGGAGCGGATGATGGTCGTGTTGCGGCCCGTATTGCCGCCACCGATCCAGCCCTTCTCGAGCACCGCGACATTGCGGATGCCGTATTTCTTCGCGAGGTAGTAGGCCGCCGCGAGGCCATGGCCGCCCCCGCCGACGATGATCGCGTCATAGGCCGCCTTGGGCGCCGCATCGGGCCACTGCGCGGGCCAGTCCTTGTGCGCGTTGAGCGACTTGGCGAACAGGTTGACGAAGTTGAAGCGGGTCACGCGGCAACCTTCCCGAGCGTCATGAGCGCGGCCTTGGCGCGATCGACATAATATTCCTTGAACTTTTCGACCAGCTTCTCTTCGGGCGCGTAGGGGCCCTGGCGATAACCGTCTGTCCTGATGCCCTGATGGTTGAGCGCCGACAGATAGCCGTCCTGCCGGTTCGTCGCCCGCCACACGGCAGACAAGTTCGCCGGGTCATAATCGACCCCCTCGACCGCATCCTCATGCACCAGCCAGCTCGTGCGCAGCAACGTCTTGTCGGCGGCCAGCGGGGTCAGCGAGAAGGTGACCACATGGTCGCAGCAGAAGTGGTGCCAGCTGTTTGGCTGGGTCCAGATCGAAAGGCTCGACGTCTCCGGCTGCCGGAACGGTCCAATCAATTTTCGCGAAGCGACATTCCCGTCCATCGTCTGCGACGTCGCGCCATTGGCCAGTGGCAGCCGCGCAATCCGGTGCCACCAGCCATCGGGGAACTCGACCAGCTCATGATCGATGCCAAGCTGTCGCCACTCGGCGCGCTTGGCCAGCATATGCGCCTCGTCCGCCGCGACCGCGTTGCCGTCCTCGGGCAGGCCTTTGCCAAACCCGCTATTGCCAAGGCAGCTGATCAGTTCGGGATGGTTCGCGTCGCAATGATAGCATTCGCGATTATTCTCCATCACCAGCTTCCAGTTGGCGTCCTCGACCAGGTCATCCTGGACCGCCACCTTGCAACGATCGAGATCGAACATGCCGATTTGCGCGGCAACGTCGTCCTTCACCCGATCGATCGGCGGTGGCGTGGCGCTCAGGCAGATGAAGATCAGCCCGCCGATATTCTCGAGCGCAACCTCGGTCAGGTGGATGGTCGACTTGTCGAACTCGGGCCCCATGTTGCGGGCCCCCAGCAGGGATCCGTCCAGGTTATAAGTCCATTGGTGATAGGGGCAGATCAGCCTTGGAGACGAACCGCGCTGCTCCTCGCAAAGGCGTGCCCCGCGATGCTGGCAGCTATTGAAGAAAGCCCGCACCGCGCCATCGCGACCGCGAATGACGATGACCGAATTATTCGCCATCTCGAACAGGAACCAGTCGCCCGGCTTGCGGACATGCGCGACCGTGCAGGCATAAAGCCAGACGCTCGGCAGCATCAGCTGGGTGTCGAACGCGAACGCCTCTTCGCCGACATAAAGCTGCTGGGGCAGCGTGTAGCCCGTTCGATCCTGCGCCAGCAGCGCTGCGACCTCGCCGAACTCGCCGGTCATCCGCGCAACCGATCATTGTCCGGATCGAACGGCGAGTCAGGGATGATCGTTGCCGCGTGATTGACGCCGAGGATCGAAATGTCGAAGGTCGTGCCCACTCCAGCAAGCGCTGGCGGCACCATCGCCAGGGCCAGCGACTGACCGGTCCGCCAACCAAAGCCGCCCGAAGTTGCCCGCCCGACCAGCGCGCCGTCGCGATAGATCGCCTCCGACCCGCGGGCATCGGCATCGGTGACGCCATGGACCTCCATGGTGACGATCTGCCAGCGATCACCCGCCGCATGCGCCGCCACCAACGCGTCCCGACCGTGGAAACGCTCTTTCTTGGATCCGATGAATCGGCCCAGCCCGCTCTCGTAGGCGCTATACTCGATCGACAACTCGCGCGGGATGAGCTTGTACCCCTTTTCGAGCCGCATCGAATCCATCGCCTTGATGCCGAACGGCTTCAGTCCGAATTCCGCTCCGGCCTCGAACAATTTGTCGAAGATGTAATTCTGCATCTCGATCGGGTGATGGATCTCCCAGCCCAGCTCGCCGACGAAGTTGACGCGCAGCGCCTCGACCTTGGCAATCCCGAGGCTGATCGATTTGCCCGTCAGCCATGGGAAGGCGGCCGACGCCAAGTCGGCGTCGGTCAGCGTGGCCAATATCTCGCGCGACTTCGGCCCGGCAAGAACCAGCACCCCCATCGAGGTCGTCAGCCGCTCGAACTCGACCGATCCGTCGCGCGGCATCGCCTTGCGGAGATAGTCATGATCGTGCCGCTCATAGGCTCCGGCCGAAACCAGATAATAACTCTCCGGCGCCTCCTTGTAGACGGTGAACTCGCTCCGGACACCGCCCCGGCTGGTCAAGAGGTAGGACAGTGTCACGCGGCCGCCTTTCTTCGGCACCGCGTTGGTCAGCAGCGCGTCGAGCCACGCCTCCGCCCCGGGCCCCGAAATGCGGCATTTGGCGAAGGCCGTCATGTCGAGCAGGCCGGCGTTGGCGGTGACATTGCGGCACTCGTTGCCGACATGCTCAAAATAGTTGGACCGCCGGAACGACCATTTTTCGCGCACCGGCTCGCCAGCCACGTCGGGGTGATTATGGTTGAGCAACACGGCCGGGCGCGCCAATTGCTCCTCGGTCAACGAGTAGCCATCGGGCGCGAACCAGTTGGGCCGCTCCCACCCGAATATCGTCCCGAACACCGCACCCATCGCCTTCATCCGGTCGTGGCAGGGCGATCGCCGCAGTCCGCGCGCCGCTTCTCGCTCTTCATCGGGATAGTGGACAGTGAAGACCTTGGCATAGGCCTCTTCATTCTTCTCGATGAGGTACCCACGGCCGGCATAGTCGCCGAAGCGTCGCGGATCGACGCCCATCATGTCGATCGTCGGCTCGCCGTCGACGATCCAGTGGGCGAGCTGCCAGCCTGCTCCACCGGCTGCGGTCACCCCGAAGCTATGGCCTTCGTTGAGCCAGAAATTCTTGTGCCCCCAGGCCGGACCAATGATCGGGCTGCCGTCGGGCGTATAGGCGATTGCGCCGTTGTAGACGCGCTTGATTCCGACCTCGCCGAATGCCGGCACCCGCTCGATCGCGGTCATGATATAGGGCTCGAGCCGCTCCAGCGCGTCGGGGAAAAGTTCATATTCGCTTTCGGCGGATGGACCATCGACATAGCAGGCGGGGGCGCCAATCTCGTACGGCCCCAACAGCAGTCCACCGGCTTCCTCGCGCATGTACCAGCTCGAGTCGGACTCGCGCAGCACACCCATTTCGGGAAGGCCCTTCGCCTTGCGCGCCATGATCGCGGGATGTTGTTCGGTGACGATATATTGATGCTCGACCGGGATCACCGGTACATCAAGGCCGACCATCGCGCCGGTCTGCCGGGCGAAATTGCCCGTCGCGGAAACGACATGCTCGCACGTTATTTCGCCCTTGTCGGTCGTCACCAGCCATTCGCCGTTGGGCTTGCGGCTGATCGCGGTCACGACGGTGTTTCGATAGATTTCGGCGCCACGCTTGCGCGCGCCCTTGGCAAGCGCCTGGCTAAGGTCGGCGGGCTGGATGTAGCCGTCGGCCGGATGCTGGATCGCGCCGAGGATGCCGTCGACGCTGCATAGTGGCCACACCTCCGCCAGTTGCGCAGGGCTCAGGAAGTCGACCTTCACCCCGATGGTATTGGCGACCCCGGCATAATATCGGAACTCGTCCATTCGGTCGGGTGTGCGCGCCAACCGGATGTTGGTCACGTTGGAGAAACCGACGTTGAGCTCGGTCTCCGCTTCCAGCGTCGGGTAGAAGCCGACCGAATATTTATGAAGCTGGCCGACGGCATAGCTCAGGTTGAACAAGGGCAGCAGCCCGGCCGCATGCCAGGTCGACCCCGACGTCAGTTCCTTGCGCTCCAGCAGTACGACATCCGACCAGCCGAGGCGCGCGAGGTGATAGAGTGTGCTGATGCCAACGACGCCGCCGCCGATCACAACGACCCGCGCCGATGTCTTCATGCTCTGCCTCCGCTACTCGGCCGCCGCAGGGACACCCCCGGGTCAGGAATTGTCTCTATCGCAAGCGCCCCACGTGCCGTCATAGAATAATTGGATGAAGTCCTGCGATAAACCACCATGGGCGTTTACTCAAAAAGTTGGCGGGGTGCAGGCACTGATGACGATCGCCTGTTCGGACCCGATACAGCGGAAACGATGGGGGCTGTTGCTCCTGAAGGAATAGGCGTCCCCCGGCCCCAGCACTTTGCGTCCGCCGTCGACGGTGACTTCCAGCTGGCCAGAGACGACGACGCCGCCTTCCTCGCCGTCGTGGCTGAGCAGGATGCGCCCCGTGTCCGCGCCCGGTTCATAGCGCTCATGGAGGATTTGCAGGCGTCGCCCCTCCAGGGCGCGCCCGACCTGCCGATAGGAGATTGCGCCTTTCCCGATCTCGACCAGTTCCTCGGCGCGGTAGAAAGGGCCTTCGGCCGCCGCGGCGTCGAGCGCGAAGAAGTCAGCCAGCGCCATCGGGATCGCGTCGAGCACGCGTTTCAGTGCCCCGACCGACGGATTGGTTCGGTTCGCCTCGATGAGCGAGATGGTCGAATTGGTGATCCCAGCGCGCGTGGCCAGTTGCCGTTGGGACATCCCGGCGGCCTCGCGCACGCGGCGCAGGCGGTTTCCAATGTCGATCTCGACACTTCCCATGCGGGTTCCCACTGTTGCAGCTGTTCGATTTATCGAACGCCTCATGTCGTCCGCGCTGGTTCGATGCAAGCATAACCAGCCGGCAAGTAAACGGCTTGTGCCCTGCATGGCGGTAGCCGATCTTCGCCCGGAACCAGGAGTATGGCATGGCCGGCAACAGTCCCTCGCTCGACGCCTTATGGATGCCCTTCACCGCCAACCGCCAGTTCAAGTCGGCGCCGCGCATGCTCGTCGAAGCGCATGGCATGTTTTACCGATCGGACGATGATCGAGAAATTCTCGACGGCACGGCTGGGCTTTGGTGCGTCAATGCCGGTCATGGGCGAGCGGAAATCGCGGATGCGGTCAATGCGCAGCTGCGAACCATGGACTATGCCCCGCCCTTTCAGATGGGCCATCCGCTGGCCTTTGAATTTGCCAGCCGCCTCGCCGAGATCGCGCCGGCCGGCCTGGACCGTATCTTCTTCACCGGATCGGGATCGGAATCGGTCGATACCGCGCTCAAGATCGCGCTCGCCTATCAGCGCTCGATCGGCCAAGGCACGCGAACCCGGTTCATCGGTCGCGAGCGCGGCTATCACGGCGTCGGGTTCGGAGGGATTTCGGTTGGCGGGATCGTCAACAATCGCCGCGTCTTCACCAGCCTTCCCGGCGTCGACCACCTCCGTCACACGCATGACCTGACGCGCAACGCTTTCAGTCCGGAACTTCCGGACCACGGCGCGGAACTCGCCGATGACCTGGATCGCCTGGTCCAGTTGCACGGCGCAGAGACGATCGCCGCAGTGATTGTCGAACCCGTCGCCGGGTCGACCGGCGTGCTGCTGCCACCGAAAGGCTATCTCGACCGGCTTTGCGAGATTGCAAGGCGCCACGGCATCCTCGTTATCTTCGATGAGGTCATCACCGGGTTCGGTCGGCTTGGTGCGCCCTTCGCCGCCGACTATTTCGGGGTGACGCCCGACCTCATCACGACTGCCAAGGGCCTGACCAACGGCGCCGTGCCGATGGGGGCAGTGCTGTGTGGCCGGAACGTCCACGATGCCATCGTCGCTGGTCCCGAAGCGCTCATCGAACTTTTTCACGGCTACACTTACTCCGGTCATCCGGTGGCCTGTGCGGCAGGCATCGCGACCCTCGACATCTACCGCCGGGAGAGCCTCCTGACCCGTGCCGCGGGTCTGTCGACGGCATGGAAAGAGGCGCTTCACTCGCTCCGGGGCGAGCCGCATGTCATCGACGTCCGGACGATCGGCCTGGTCGCGGGCATCGAGCTTAACCCGCGTGACGGGTCCCCGGGCAGCCGTGCTTTCGACGTCTTCACGCGCTGCTTCGCCAGCGGGCTGCTCACCCGCGTCACCGGTGACATCATCGCGCTCTCGCCGCCCCTCATCATTTCGGAGGAGCAGATCGCAACCATCGTGGCGACTGTGCGGGGCGTGCTGCACGACACAAATTGACATCATCGCAGGAGCCGGAATTTGGGCGGCATTGACAACCGGGCGTCATGCTTGAAGGAGAAATGCCTCATCGAAGAGCGCGCCGAGTGGATGAAGGCGGCAAACTGTAAACCTTTGCAACTGTGCGGCGAACAGGCGAGCACGACCTAGTCGATTGCTTGTGCGTGGCCCCGTCAAACTAGTCGGAGAAACATGTTGAAAACCCGCGCCGCCGTTGCTTTTGAAGCGAAACAGCCGCTCGAGATCGTCGAGGTCGACCTCGACGGCCCGCGCGCCGGCGAAGTGCTGGTCGAGATCATGGCGACGGGCATCTGCCACACCGACGCCTACACGCTCGACGGGCTCGACAGCGAAGGCATCTTCCCCTCGATCCTCGGCCATGAAGGCGCCGGGATCGTCCGCGAAGTCGGCGCCGGTGTCACTTCGGTCGCGGTCGGCGATCACGTCATCCCGCTCTACACGCCCGAGTGCCGCCAGTGTAAGTCGTGCCTCAGCGGCAAGACCAACCTGTGCACCGCGATCCGAGCGACGCAGGGCAAGGGGGTGATGCCCGACGGGACCAGTCGCTTCTCCTACAAGGGGCAGCCGATCTTCCATTACATGGGCTGCTCGACTTTCTCGAATTTCACCGTGCTGCCCGA
>JALYIX010000035.1 GCA_030775565.1 Pseudomonadota bacterium
TGCGACCTGGCGCCCGGGATGTTGCGGACCATGCTTCGGCGTATGGGGACCTACGACATCGAGACCGGGCATGCGTTAGCCTCGCGGGTGGCGGATCGCGGCGATGTCGACGTCGCGGGGATGACGATCGAGCAGGCGACCGCGCCGATCCGCGCGGCGGTGGCGGCGAGCGTCGTCGGGCATGCGCTGACCCTGGTCGTCGGCGGGAATAATGCAGTGACTCGGCCGGCGCTGCTCGGGTTGGGGCTGTCCCTCGAACAGGTCGGGCTGATCACCCTGGACGCGCACCTCGACATGCGCTCGACCGCGCGCGGGCTTGGCAATGGCAATCCGGTGCGCGCGCTGATCGAAGACGGGCTCACGGGGCGCAACATCGCGCAGATCGGGCTGCAGCCGTTCGCGAATTCGGCAGCAATGCACCGCGACGCGCTAGCCGCGGGCAATTTGTGCGTGACGATGGCCGAGGTTCGGCGCGGGGGGATTGCCGCCGCGGTGGCGCGAGCATGCGCGCACGTCGGGCACTGTACCGCGCTGCTGATCGATTGCGATATCGACGTCATCGACCGGGCGCAGATGCCCGGCGCGCCGGGGGCGCGGCCGGGCGGCATGGCGGTAGAGGATTTCTTCGCCGCCGTGCGCCTGCTCGCGAGCAACCCGAAGGTCCGCGTCATCGACCTCACCGAATGGGATCCGCCGCTCGACCAGACCGACCTCAGCGCGCTAACCGCCGCACGGTGGATGGCCGAAGCCCTCGCCGGCTTTGAAGCGCGCTAGGCGGTCGCCTCGGCAACTGCGTCGAGCAGGGCGCGCGACTCGACCGGTTTTGCGAGAATCCTGGCCCGGCCGTCGAGCACGGCATCGATGGCCGCGCTGTCGGAGTAGCCGCTGACGAAGACGATCGGCTGGTCGGGCCGCCCGGCGAGCGCCTGCTGCGCGACCTGGGCGCCGTTCATCCCGGGCATTGCATAATCAAGCAGCAGCAGGTCGAAGCGCCGCTCGCCGAGCAGTGCAAGCGCCGCCTCACCGCTCGCGACCGCGGCAACCGTGTGGCCCGCCGCGGCGAGCATTTCCTCGATCGTCGAGCGAACGACGTCGTCGTCGTCGACCAGCAGGATCGACCGCGCCGCAACACTTCGCGGCGGCGGCGGTGCATCCGCGGCGGCGAGCGAGAAAGGCTCCTGCCCGGTCATCGGCAGGACGATCGAGACGGTCGTGCCGCGCCCTTCCTCGCTGTCGATGGTCAGCGCTCCGCCCGCCGCCTGGGCAACGCCATAGGCCATGCTGAGCCCGAGGCCGGTGCCCTGGCCGGGGCCCTTGGTGGTGAAGAAGGGTTCGAGCGCGCGCTCGGCGATCTCGGGGCTCATGCCGACGCCATGGTCGGTGACGCGGATCGCGACCTGGTCGCTGCCGCACTCGACGGCGATGTCGATGCGTCCGCCGTCGGGCATTGCGTCGCGGGCGTTGACGACGAGGTTGAGGATCGCGAGTTCGAGTTGCGTGGCGTCGGTTTCGACCGGGCAGGTGCCGGGGGTCGCCGCGATCGCCAGTTCGATGTTCGTGCCGACCGAATGGCGCAGGAGATCGTCCATTCCGCTGACGAGCGAGGCGGCATCGATGATCCGCGCCTCGATCCGCTGGCTGCGCGAGAAGGTCAGCAGCTGGCCGGTGAGGCGCTTGCCGCGCTCGACCGCCTGCAGCGCATTGCCCGACCAGCGCTCGACCTTGGCCTGGTCCTGGGGCTTGCCGGCGATGAGTTCGAGATTGCCGGCAATCGCCTGCAGGAGATTGTTGAAGTCGTGGGCGATGCCGCCGGTGAGCTGGCCCAGAGCTTCGATCTTCTTCGACTGGACGAGTGCATCCTCCGCGCGCTGGCGCTGGGCGGCTTCGGCGCGGACCTGATCGAGCGCGGTGTCGCGCTCGGCGACCATCGTCGCAAGGTCGGCGTTGGCGGTCTGAAGCTGGGTTGGCGACGGGATCGCAAGCGCGCGGGGGATCAGCGGCCACATGATCAGCGCGGTCGGGACCGAGGCCGCGGCGGTGATCGCCTTGACGACAGCCTCGACGCCATAATCGCCGTGCCACA
>JALYIX010000036.1 GCA_030775565.1 Pseudomonadota bacterium
TTCTTCGTGCCTTCGTGCCTTCGTGTGAGACAAGTCATTCCCGCTCCGCGGGAGTGCGGTTTAGCGGGAGAGTAGCGCCGGGATTTCGGCGGGGAGTTCACGGGCGAGGTAGCCGCGGGTGCCGATCTTCCGGCCGAGCGCGGCGCCGGCTTCGCCGTGGAGCCAGACGCCCCACAGGAGCGCGGTGAGCGGGTCGGCGCGCTGCGCGAGGAGGCCGCCGACGATCCCGGCGAGAACGTCGCCGCTGCCCGAGACGCCGAGACCGGGGCCGCCGCCATCGTATTTCCAGGCAGCGCCGTCGGGGGCGACGACGTGGGACTGGACCCCCTTCATCAGCGTGACCGCGCCGTAGCGGTCGGCGGCACGGCGGCCGGCAGCGAGCGGGTCGGCTTCGATCGCTTCTTGGGTGCAGTCGAGCAGCGAGGCCATTTCGCCGGCGTGGGGGAGGAGGACGGGCGGGACGGTGGCGGCCTGCGCCGCCTGTTTGCGGTCGGTCAGGGCGTGAAGCAGGGCGGCGTCGAGGGCGAGCGCCTTGCCGAGCCCGCACAATTTTCCGGCGAGGGTCTTGCCGCTCGGATTGCTCGTCAGGCCGGGGCCGGCGACGATGGCGTCGGCCTTGGCGGCGGTCTTGAGCAACGGATCGATCGCGGCGTCGGCAAAGCCGCCGTCGTCATCCTCGGCGAACCCGAGGACCATTGCTTCGGGCATGGCGATGGCGAGGTGGGGCGCGACCGAGGCGGTGGTTGCGATCTGGAGCTTGCCCGCGCCGGCGCGCATCGCGCCATGCGCAGCGAGGAGCGCGGCGCCGGGGACCGAGCGGCTTCCGGCGATGATCAATATCTGGCCGTGGCTGTCCTTGTCGCCGGGTTTGACCTTGGGCAGCGGGTGGTCGTCGAGCGCGGCGCGGTCGAGCGGGGTTGGAAGCTCGTCGATCATCGCGAGCCGGACATGACGTCGGGCGCGCTGGTCTGCGGGGCGCCCTCCTGTTCGAGCGGGGCGCCGTGGTTCCATAGCGCGAGTTCGGGGACGCACAGGCCCTTGTGATCGACCGCGAAATCATAGGCGCAGATGCCGCAGTTGAGGATCTCGGCCTGGCGGTCGATGTCGAGGATTTGCGCCTCGGTCAGCTCCTCGAGGATGTAGCGCATGCACAGGACGACGACCTGGTGGCAGACGATCATCACGCGCTTGCCCTCATACTGGAGCGAGATGCTGTTCACCGCGCTGCGCAGGCGGAGGATGACGTCGGCCCAGCTCTCGCCGCCGGGCGGGCGGTGATAGAATTTGCCCATCTTGGCGCGGTGGGCGGCTTCGTCGGGGTATTTTTCGCGGATGCCCTTGGTGGTCAGGCCGTCGAACACGCCGAATTCGCGTTCGCGCAGGCGCTCGTCGAGGGTGGTCGGTTTCGCGCCGCCGGCAAGCCCGCCCGCCTTGCAGATCGCTTCGGCGGTCTGGCGCGCGCGGACGTAGGGGCTGGCGAGGAGGACTTCGGGGCGCTCGTTTTCGGGCAGGGCTGCGAACCAGCGGCCGGCGGCCTCAGCCTGGCGCTGGCCGAGGTCGGAGAGGGGGACGTCGACGTCGCGCCAGTCGAGGTCGATGACCAGTTCGCCCGCCTGGTGCGCCTCGTCGCGCGCGACATTGCCCTGGCTTTGCCCGTGGCGGACGAGCCAGATCCGCGTGGGCCAATGTTGCTGCATGCCGTTCCTCCAGCGTGACTAAAGCACGAGGAGCGCCTTGGGTCCGTCAGGCGAGTTCGGCAAGCGGTCGCGAGTGGCGGACGAAGTCGTCGAGCGCGTGGTCGAGCGGGCGCAGCAGGGTGCCGTGGCCACTGGTCAGGCTGGTGTTGGTGGGGGCGGCGCCTGATCCGGTGATTCGCCGGGGGTCGTGGCCGGTGCGCTCGGCGATGTTTCGCGCAAGGTCGTGCCAGCTGACTTCGCCCGAGTTGGCGAGGTGGCGAATGCCGGTGGCGCGGTCGAGCAGCAGGTCCAGGGTCGCGTGGACGAGGTCGGGGACATAGGTCGGGCTGACCACGGCATGCTCGCCGACATCGTCGATATGCTCGCCGCGCTTCAGCCGGTCGATGATGTGGAACAGGAAATTGTGGCGGTCCCACGGGCCGAAGAAGGCGCTGGTGCGGACGACGAGCGAGTCGGCATTGGTGGTGAGGACTCGGGCCTCGGCCTCGGCCTTGCTGCGGCCGTAGGCGCCTTGGGGAGAGACCGGGTCGGCTTCGAGATAGGGGCGGCCAGCAAGGCCGTCGAACACGAGGTCGGAGGAGAAGGTCACGAACGGGATGCCGGCGACGCGGCAGGCGCGTGCGAGTTGCTCGGCACCGAAGGCGTTGATCGAGAAGCATTCGTCGATCTTCGCATCGGCCTCCCACGGGCGGACGAAGCCGGCGGCGTTGATCACCGCCCACGGGCGCTCGCGTTCGATCGCGGCGGCGATCGAGGTCGGGTCGGTGATGTCGAGCTCGGCGCGCGTGGTCAGGCGGTAGGGCAGGCCGCGGTGGTGGCAGATGCGGGCGAAGGCCTGGCCGAGGGTACCGGTCGCGCCGGTGATGAGCAGCGTGCGGCCGGGGAGGCGCTCGTCGTCGGGTGCGGTGGCGCCGTAGAAGCGGCCGGGGCGCTGCCACCAGCCGGGCTGGGCGAGGACGGGATGGTCGGGCTTGATGCCCCTGGCATAGTCGGCGGCCATTTCGCCGACGAGGGTGCGTTGGGGGGTCCCCGAGCGGACGTCGAACGCGCCGGCTTCGTAATGGCCGTCGCGGCGGGTGAGCAATGAGCGCCAGTCGACCGCGCCGAACAGCGCCCATAGGGTAACAGCGCGGACGTCGACTCCGGCGGCCTGCGCGCGCTCGGCTTCGCGCCAGACTTCGGCGAACCAGCGTGCCTGCTCCTCGCGGGTGCAGCCGTGGTGGACTTCGCCGACGACCAGCGGGATGCGGTAGCGGTCCCACACTTCGGTGAGGCGCGCGGCGGGGCCGACCTGGTCGTCGAGCCCGGGCATGCGGATTGCCTCGACGTCGGCGTAGCGGTCGCGGCCGTTGCCGGCGGGGACGACGTCGGGGTGGCGGTCGAGGCGATCGTCGAGGAAGCGTTCGCTGGTGAGGTAATGGTCGACGCCGATCAGGTCGGGCGCGGCGTGGCCGTCGCGGAAATGCTCGAGGCGGGGGCGGTCGACCCCGTCGTGCTGCATCCAGTCCCAGAACGGATGATCGGGGCCGAGGCGCCCGGTGAGCAGGTCGAGGCTGAGCCAGCGGCGTTCGTTCTCGTGGTCGGCCTGGTAGCCGAGCGCGGGGGTCGAGAAGACCCGGCCGAAATCCTCGGTGACGACGAGTTTGGACGCCGGACTGACGGCGCGGATCGCGCGCATCGCCGCGGAAATTCCTTCGCACTCGGTGGTGAGGGTGCGCAGCGTCGCCGACATGCGCCTGGTGTGCGGGTGCCAGTGGCCGTAGAGGCAGGCGAAGCGCGCGGTGGTCAGCGGTTCGTTGACCGGGGTCCAATGATCGATCCACGGGTAGCGCTCGGCAACGCGGGCGGCATAGTCGCCGAGCTTCGCACCCCAGTCGGGGTCGTCGAACCCGGTCCAGGCGGGGCCCGCGCCGTGGTGGACGAGGCCGCCGATGACCCGGATGCCGAGGTCGCGGAGGCGGGCGAGGCGCTCGTCGTGCCACGAGAAATCGAGCTCGTCGGGGGCGTTGGGGGCCGCGCGTTCCCACAGGATCGGATAGCGCAAGGTGCGAATGCCGAGCGCGGCGATCGCGTCGAGATCGTCGAGGCGATCGGAATGGCCGGTCTCGTCGAGCTGGTCGCGCCAGTCGTCGCCGACCCGCACGACGGTGCACTCGACCCCGCCCCACAGCTCGAGCGCCGTGGGGCGGGGGCCGTCTGGCGGTGACGGAGGCTTCATCAAGCCAACCCCGGTTATGCCACGATGCGAAGCTCGCCCGATGCTGCACCGCCCGTCGTGGACGTGGTCGTGGAGACGCCAGCCTTCGCCTTGCGCGCCGCGTCGATGCGGCGGAAGGTGGCCAGGGCCTGGCCGACAATCTGGTCCATGTTGTAGTAGCGATAGGTCGCGAGGCGGCCGACGAAGGTTACCCCGGTGGTGGCGTCGGCGAGCGCCTCATATTTCTTGAACAGCGCCTGGTTCTCGGGGCGCGGGATCGGATAATAGGGGTCGCCCTCGGCCGACGGATATTCCAGCGTGATGCTGGTCTTGTCCGACGTCTGCCCGGTGAGATGCTTATACTCGCTGATGCGGGTGTAGGGGATGTCCTCGGACGGGTAGTTGACCGTTCCGACCGACTGATACTCGGCCTGGTCGAGCGTCTTGTGCTCGAACTTGAGGCTCCGATAGGGCAGCTTGCCGAAGCGGAAATCGAAATATTCGTCGATCGGGCCGGTGTAGATGATGTGCTTCGCCTCGACCTCGTCCTTCAAGTCGCGAAAGTCGGCGCCAAGCGCGATGTCGATGTTGGGATGGTCGAGCATCGCCTTGAACATCGCGGTGTAGCCGTCGGCCGGCATCGCCTGGTGCTTGTCGGCGAAATAGCGGTCGTCGGTGTTGGTCCGTGTCGGGATTCGCGCAGTGACGAGCTTGTCGAGCTCCGACGGGTCGAGGCCCCACTGCTTGCGGGTGTAGCCGCGGAAGAACAGCTCGTACAATTCGCGGCCGACGGCGTTGATGACGACGTCCTCGCTGGTCTTGATCTCGTCGACGGTTTCGGCGCGCGACGCGAGGTAGGCCGCCGCTTCCTCGTCGGTCTTGAGATCAAGGTCGAACAGCTTGTTGAGCGTCGTGCGGTTGATCGGGATCGGCACGAGCTGGCCGCGGACGCTGGCGAGCACGCGGTGTTCGTACGGGCGCCAGTTGGTGAAATTCGAGAGGTAGTTGAAGACCTCGTCCGAATTGGTGTGGAAGATGTGCGGGCCGTAGCGGTGCATGAGGATGCCCGCCGCATCCTTTTCGTCGAACGCATTGCCGCCGATGTGGTCGCGCTTGTCGATCATCAGGATCCGCGCGCCATGCGGGTTGGCGAGGCGCTCGGCGAGGACCGAACCGGCGAACCCGCAGCCGACGATGAGATAATCATATTTGCGGCTTGTGGCGAGGTGGGCGATGCTGGTCGAGCTGCCGCCAATGGCGGGTTTTTCGGGCGCATCGTCGGCGTCGGCG
>JALYIX010000037.1 GCA_030775565.1 Pseudomonadota bacterium
GACCTGCGCCGGGGTCGTGACCAGCCCGCGATTGACCGAGATGATCACATCGCCGCGCTTCAGGCCCTTGTCCGACGCGTCGGACGAGGGGTCGACCGCGGTGACGACGACGCCGTGGCTCGCCGGCGGAAGGCTGAGCGCGCGGGCGATGCCCAGTGACAAGGGCTGGAGCGACAGGCCGAGCGCCTTGGTCGCGGGACCCTGGGGCGTGACCCCATCGGGGGCGCTGTCGTCGGTTCCGCCGCCGAGCTGCTTGGCGAGCGCTTCCTCGGTCGGGCGCTGGGCCGGGATCACGACGATGGTCTGGTGGCGACCGTCGCGGATGATCTCGACCGGCACGCGGTTGCCGACCGGGGTGTTGGCGATGAGATAGCTGACGGTCTGGTCGGGGGTCACCTGCTGCCCGCCGACGCGGACGATGACGTCGCCCTGCTGGAGCCCGGCGCGCGCCGCCGGATCGCCCGGCTGGACCGATCGGACGATCTCGCCCTGGTCCTTGGGCAGGCCCAATGAGGCGGCGATATTCTCGTCCAGCGGCTGGAGGCCGACGCCGAGATAGCCGCGGCTGACCTTCTGCCCGCGGCGGAGCGTATCGATCACCGGCTGGGCAAGCTCGGCGGGGATGGCGAGGCCGATGCCGACGCTCGCCCCGGTCGGCGAGATCAGCGCCGAGTTGATGCCGATGACATTGCCGTTCAGATCGAACATCGGGCCACCCGAGTTGCCCATGTTGATGCTGGCGTCGGTCTGGATATAGCGGTCGTAGGCGCCGTTGCCGGTGATCCCGCGGTGAAGCGCCGAGATGATTCCGGCGGTGACCGTTCCGCCAAGGCCATAGGGATTGCCGATCGCGATGACCCAGTCGCCGACCCGGGCGCGGGTCGAATCGCCCCAGTTGACATAGGGCAGGTTGGCGCCGTCGATCTTGAGCAGGGCAAGGTCGGACGCCGTATCGCGGCCGATGATCCGGGCCGGATATTCCTTGCGGTCGGTCATGATCACGGTGACGCTGTCGACCGTCCCGCCATTCTCGCCGGCGATGAGGTGGTTGTTGGTGACGATATAGCCGTCGGGCGAGATGATGAAGCCCGAGCCCAGCGACCCCGCCTCGCGGGTCTGCGGCTGGGACGGGGCGGCATCGGCGCCGGGTCCGGCCTGGCCGCCGAACTGGCGGAAGAACTGCTCGAACGGGTCGGCCTGCTGCTTGACCGTGATGCGCTGCTTGGTCGAAATGTTGACCACCGCCGGCTGGAGCCGGGCCGCCAGGTCGGCGAAGCTCATCGGCGCGCCGGGGCGCGGCGCCATCGCGCTCGGCGAATTTTGCGCCACCTGCGCACCGACCGGACCGGTGGCGATCGAGAAAGCCGTGCCGCCGAGCAGCAGCGCACCGGCAACTCCATAGGCATAACGCACGATCGGAGACTCCTTGAGAGAACTCATTCGAAAAAACCCTCGTCTATTTAAGCGTTCACGGGCCCGACGCTAGGTCGATTGCATGAACGCGAATTGAACCGCTGCCCGGGGCGCTCACCGACCCGAAAATTGTTTCAGATAATCGCTCTGCGGCGACAGGATCACCGTCGTCGGATTGGGCTTGGTCACCCCGTCCCCGAGGAATGTCGTCTGGTAGGACTGCATCGCCCGGTAGAAGTCATAGAATTGCGGGTCCTTGCCGAAGCTGTCGGCATAAATTTTCGACGCGTCGGCATCGGCCTGGGCACGGATGATCTGCGCCGACTTGGCGCCTTCCGCCCGGATCGAGCGCGCTTCCTGCTCGCGCGCGGTGCGCATCCGCTCATAGGCGCTGTCGAGCGGGGTGCCGGTGGGAAGGTCGGCCTTCTTGATTCGCACGTCGATGATCTGCGCGCCATATTGCTTGGCGACGCGGTCGAGCCCGCGGCGGACATTGTCCATCACGCCTTCGCGCTCGGGCGACAGCAGCGACGAGAAGGGCCGCTTGCCAAGCTCGTTGCGCAGCTCGGAGCCGAGGTTGGGGACCAGCGCGCCCTGCAGGCCTTCGACCGACCGCGCCCGGATGTACATCCTCAGCGGATCGACGATGCGGTAACGCGCGAAGGCATCGACCTCCAATCGCTGCTGGTCGGTCGAGGTGACCTGGCGCCGCTCCATGTCGACGTCGAGCACGCGCTTGTCGACCCACACCAGATTGTCGAGGAACGGGAAGCGCCAGTTGAGGCCCGCGCCGTCCGAACCGAGCGGCTGGCCGGGACGATATTGGTTCAAGATGTAGATCGGCTTGCCGAAGCGGGTGATGATCGCCTGCCGCGTCTCGGGCACGACAATGATCGTGTTGAGCAGCAGGATCAGCCCGAGTACCGCGAGCACCGCGCTCAGGATCGGGCGGCGGAGGACGGCGTTCACTTGGCGGCTCCCGCTGGCGGACTGCGCGTGACGGGCGGCAGCGCCTGGTAGTTGTTGACCCCCGGCGCATCGACGATGGTCTTGTCGACGCTGGTCAGCACGCGCTCCATCGTCTCGTAATACATGCGCTTGCGGGTCACCTCGGGGGCGAGCTTGTACTGGCCATAGACCTTGTCGAAGGCGACCGCCTCGCCCTGCGCCTTGGCGGTCAGCTGGAGCGCATAGGCGCGCGCCTGGTTGACGTAGGATTGCGCCTGCTGCTGCGCCGCCGACACTTCCTTGAAGGCATCGTTGACCGCGGCCGGCGGATCAGCCTGCTTGATCGCGACGCCCTGCACCAGCACGCCCGACTTGTAGCCGTCCAAGGCACGCTGCATGTCTTCCTGGACGCGGTTCTCGATCTCGCCGCGCTTGTCGCCCATCGCCTCGCGCAGCGTGACGTTGGCGATCGCCGCGCGCATCGTGCTTTCGGCGACTTGCCTGATGGTCTCGTCGGGCTGGGCCAGTTCGAACAGATATTGCTCGGGATCGCGGATGTTCCAGCGCACCTGATAGGCGATGTCGATGATGTTCTGGTCGCCGGTCAGCATCAGCGTCTCGCTCTCCTCGCTGCCGAGGTCGATCGTCTGGATGCGCGACACGTCGAGCTTGTGGACCTTGTCGATCGGCGAGGGCAGGGTGATCCCGACCCCGGGCGAAAGCGTGTAGGCATAGCGCCCGAAACGGGTCACGACCCCGCGCTCCTGCGGCGCGATCGAGTGCATCGAGGTGAACACCAGCCACAAAAGGACGAACGCCGCGACCCCCCAGGCGATGATCGAATTGTCGGGCCGCAGCGACACGCCCCCCGGACCGCCGCCGCCGCCGCCGTTTCCGCCGCCGAACCGCTGCCGCCCGCGGCGAAGCAGTTCGTCGAGCCCGCTGCCCTCGCCGAACCGCGTTTCGCTTCGGCGCCGGGGCGGCTGGTCGCCCCACGGGCCTTCGCTGACGGTCGGCGGCGGGGTCGTCGGCGGAACGCTCTTGGGCCGCGATGGCTTGGCGGCGGGTGCGTCGTCCGGCTCGCCCGAGCCCCACGGCCCCTTGCTTTCGGCGAACAGGCGCGTTGGGAACAAGCGAAGCGGCAAGCGCCAGAAGGTGCGGTTCATAATGCCTGTATAGGGACGGCGCGGGGGGAAAAACAGGGGATGCGGTGGGCGTGACAATCAGGCTATCGTGGGAAGATGAAAATCGGTGCGAACGCAATCCCCTTGGCGGAATATCGGCAATTTTGATGGACGACGACCTTCCCCGCATCCGTTCGCGCAAGGAGGCCGACGGCGTCGTCACGCTGATCGTCGACGGCACCGGGCTCGACAAGGCGGCACGCGAGGCGCTCCACGAGCGGGTGCAAGAGGCCGAGCAGGCGGCGGGCGCGA
>JALYIX010000038.1 GCA_030775565.1 Pseudomonadota bacterium
GATCGGGGCGGCGCTTGTAGTCGCCCGAAACCACCACTCGCTCGCCTGCATGGTCGAGGATGATCTGCGCCGACCCGAGGACATGCCCGGCGGGCACGAAGCTGACGTCGACCTCGCCGATCCTCACCGTCTCGCCATAGGCCACCGGATTGGCCGACTGCTGGCCATAGCGAACGTCCATGATCGCCAGCGTTTCAGGCGTCGCCCACACCGCGCCATGCCCGCCGCGCGCATGGTCGGCGTGGCCGTGGGTAACGAGGGCCTGGTCCTTGGGGCTCGACGGATCGACCCACGCATTGGCGGGTTTGACGAAGATGCCTTCCGGAAAAGGCTCGATCCAGGACCCGAGGCGCGCCATCTGAAGCCTATGACCGTTGAGCGGCCCCCAAGTTCCAAGCAACTCCCCGCGGTCATTACCGACTGGTTCGCGGCGCGTGGCTGGGCGCCGCGGCGGCACCAGCTGGCGATGCTCGACGCCGCGCGCGACGACACCCATGTCCTGCTCGTCGCCGCGACCGGCGCGGGCAAGACGCTCGCGGGCTTCCTGCCGACGCTGGCCGACCTGATCAAGGCCCCGCGCGAGGGGCTCCACACCCTCTACATTTCGCCACTGAAAGCGCTCGGCGTCGACGTCCAGCGCAACCTGCTCGGCCCGATCGAGGAGATGGGGCTCGATATCAGGGTCGAGACGCGCAGCGGCGACACCCCGTCCGATCGCAAGGCCCGCCAGCGCATCCGCCCGCCGCAGATTCTGCTCACCACCCCCGAATCGCTGAGCCTTCTGCTGAGCTATCCCGACAGCAACTTACTGTTCGAAAATCTGCAGACCGTCGTCATCGATGAAATCCACGCCTTCGCTCGCGAGAAGCGCGGCGACCTGCTGTCGCTCTCGCTCGCCCGGTTGCAGAAATTGTCACCGAAGCTCCGCCGCGTCGGCCTGTCCGCGACCATCGCCGACCCCGAAGCTTATCAGGGCTGGCTTGCCCCCGATGCGGACGCCGAACAGGTCCGCCTAGTCATCGGCGACCCCGGCGCCGATCCGGACCTCACCATCCTCATCCCCGACGGCCGCGTCCCCTGGTCGGGCCACTCGGGCCGCTACGCCGCCAAGCAGGTCATGGCGCTGATCGAACAGCACAAGACGACGCTCGTCTTCTGCAACACCCGCAGCCTCGCCGAGCTCATCTTCCAGGACCTGTGGACGGTCAACGAGCAGAAACTCCCGATCGGCATCCACCATGGCAGCCTCGCGCTCGAGGCCCGCCGCAAGGTCGAGGCGGCGATGGGCGAAGGCCGGTTGCGCGCGCTCGTCGCGACCGCCAGCCTCGACCTCGGGATCGACTGGGGCGACGTCGATCTCGTCGTCCAGATGGGCGCGCCCAAGGGCTCGTCGCGGCTGCTCCAGCGAATCGGCCGCGCCAACCACCGCCTCGACGAGCCATCGAAGGGCATGATCGTTCCGGGCAACCGCTTCGAATATCTCGAGGCGCGCGCCGCGCTCGACGCGATCGACGACCGCGAACTCGACCCCGACATTTTTCGCCCGGGAACGCTCGACGTTCTCGCCCAGCACATCCTCGCGGTTGCCTGCGCGGGACCGTTCGACGAGGCCGAACTGCTCGCCGAAATCAACAGCGCAGCGCCCTATGCCGGGCTAACTCCCGAAACATTCGCCAACGTCATCAGCTACATCGCCACAGGCGGCTACGCGCTGAAAGCCTATGACAAATACCGCCGCCTCGTCCCCGACGGCCGCGGCCGCTGGCGCATCACCAAGCCCGCGGTGGCGCTGCAGCATCGCCTCAACGCCGGGATCATCGTCGACAATCCGATGATGGACATCCGCTTCGCCAACGGCCGAATGCCTGGCCGCGTCGAGGAAGGATTCGCCTCGACGCTGATGGTCGGCGACCATATCTTCTTCGCCGGGTTGTCGCTCCAGGTCGACCGCTTCAAGGACAGCGACATCATCGTCCACGCCTCGTCGAAGGCGGCGCGGCTCGTCACCTACGGCGGCCAGCGCATGTCGATGACCACCCACCTTGCCAACCGCGTGCGAAAATTCCTCGCCAGTCCCGACGACTGGCAACGTTTCCCCGCCGACGTCCGCGAATGGCTCGAGGTGCAGGGCAAGCGCTCGATCCTGCCCGAGCCCGACCAATTGCTGGTCGAAACCTTCCCCCACGAAGGGCGCCACTTCTTCGTCATGTACAGCTTCGAAGGCTGGAACGCGCACCAGTCGCTCGGCATGTTGATCACCCGCCGGATGGAGACGGCTGGGCTCAAACCGCTCGGCTTCGTCGCCAACGACTATGCGCTGGCCTGCTACGGCCTCGAGGAAATTACCGACCCGGGCGCCCTCCTCTCCCCCGACATCCTCGAACATGAATTCGTCGAATGGGTCGAGCAATCGAACCTGTTGAAGCGCGCCTTCCGCGAAGTCGCGGTGATCGGCGGCCTCGTCGAGCGCCAGCACCCTGGCAAGCGCAAGACCGGCAAGCAGGTGAGCTTCTCGACGGACCTCATCTACGATGTGCTGCGCAAGTACGAGCCGGGCCACCTCCTCCTCACCGCCGCCTGGGACGATGCGCGCTCGCGCATGACCGAGCTCGGCCGCCTCGCCCGCCTCGTCGAGCGCGCCGCAGGGCAGATGATCCACGTCCGCGCCACTCGCGTCACGCCGATGGCCGTCCCGCTGATGGTCGTCATCGGCCGCGAATCGCTTCCCGCAGGCTCGGCCGACGACGCGCTGCTGATCGAGGCCGAGGCGCTGGCCGCAGAAGCGATGCGGGTGGACTGATCGGCGGTCGACTTGCCTGGCCGCAGGAGGCATGAGGCGACATGGTTCGCGCGTTCCTGCCTGTCCTGCTGACTGTCCCGGCCCTCGCTGGCTGCGTCATTGCCGACGTCGCCAAGACGGCGGTCGATGTCGTCGCGGTTCCGGTCAAGGTGGTCGGCAAGGGCATCGACGCCGCCCTCCCCAGCCAGAAACGCGCCGATGAAAAGCGCGGCCGTGAACTGCGCGAGGCGGATGACCGGCGCGCGCGCGACGAACGGGTGATGGCAGACCGATGCCGCAAGAACCGCCCGCTGCCGGGCGATCTGTGCACCACCGGGCAAGCGAACCATCGCTGATGCGCTACTTCCTCGATACGGAATATAACGGCTTCGGCGGACAGCTCCTCTCGCTCGCGCTGGTCGCCGAGAATGGCGACGAGGAGCTCTACTTCACCCTCCCCGCCCCCGACGAACTCCACCCATGGGTCGAGCGCAACGTCATGCCTCTCATGAACCATGTGCCCTCGATGCATCAGGCCCCGCCGCTCGACCGCGACACCGCCGCGCACGCGCTCGCCACCTTCCTCGCCAACGATCGCGACATCGAGATTCTCGCCGACTGGCCCGAGGACATCGCGCAATTCTGCATGCTCCTGTTGACCGGCCCGGGCGAGATCGTCCGCACCCCGCCCTTGCGCTTCCGGTTCGTCGCGCTGCCCGGCTTCAGTACCGCGGGCGCAAGCAAGGTCCCCCACAACGCGCTCCACGACGCCCGCTCGCTGCGCGAGCATGTTCTTTCGATCGAGGACAATTAGGCGCTTCCCCAACCGACTCCACTGCGCCTAACAGGGCCAATGGTTCCCGCTTCGTTCGCCGGTCACGATTTCCTCGCCAGCCTCGATGGCGCGCTGTTCTGGCCCGCCCGGAACGCGCTCCTGGTGGCCGATTTGCATCTTGAGAAGGCAAGCTGGTTCGCGCGGTTCGGGCAGATGCTTCCGCCCTATGATTCGCACGCAACGCTGACCGCGCTCGCCCGCGACGTCACCCGAAGCAAGGCCACGACGCTCTACTGCCTCGGCGACAGCTTCCACGACAGCTTCGGCTGCGACCGGCTGCCCGACGACGCGCGCGCTCTGCTGACCTCGCTCACTGCCAGCCTCGACTGGGTGTGGATTACCGGCAACCACGATGCCGGCTTCGTCGACCATTGCGGCGGGCGGATCGAGGAGGAACTCCTCGTCGCCGGAATTGCGCTTCGCCACGAGGCGATCGCGGGCGATCCCACCCCCGAGATATCGGGCCACTTCCACCCCAAGCTGCGCGTTCACATGAAGGGCCGCAACGTCTCGCGCCGCTGCTATGTCGCAAGCGCGACCAAGCTCATCCTGCC
>JALYIX010000039.1 GCA_030775565.1 Pseudomonadota bacterium
AGCGGCACCCGGACGCGTCTGGTGCGCGGCTTGCGCAAGCGCCACAGCAGTTTGACGAAGCCGAACGGGAACAGCTCGCCATTGAGGTCCCTGATCAGTTCGTTGATGTCGGGAACGGTCAGCATGAAGGCGACCGGCTCGCCGTCGAGCTCGGCGATCCGCACAAGCTCGGGAAAGATGATCGGTTTCAGTTTCTTGCCGGCATAGGCGATTTCGGCCGGGGTCAGCGGGACATAGCCCCAATTGGCCGACCAGGCGTCGTTGAGCAGGTTGAGGATGATCGCCGAATCGCGGGCAAAATTCTTCATGTCGACCGGGCGCAGGACGATCCGCGGATTCTTGTCCCCCGCCGCGACCAGCCGCGCCATGACCCCTTCGGGCTCGGGGCGAATATCGACTTCGTAGGTCAGAAGATCCTTGGCCTTGGCGTAGCCCGCCCCCTCGATCCAGCCCTGGTAGGCGGGGCGGTGGTGGCCCATCATGACCATCGGCGGCTGGTCGAAGCCCGAGATCAGCAGCCCGGGCTCGTCCCAGATCGACAGGCTGATCGGCCCCATCGATCGGGTCATGCCCTGCGCGCGAAGCCACTCCTCGGCGGCGGCGATCAGCGCCGTCGCCGCCTCGCCATCGAGCGCCTCGAACATGCCCCACTGGCCCAGCCCCGCGCCCATATGCTCGAGCACCAGCTGGTCGACCTGCGCGCTGATCCGGCCGACGACCTTGCCGTCGCGGGTCGCCAGCCACAGTTGCGCCTTGGCATGGCCGAACCACGGGTTTTTCTTCGGGTCGATCAGTCCGTGGACCTCGTCCTTGAGCGGCGGGACCCACGCGGGATCGTCGCGATAAACGTCCCACGCGAAATCGACGAACTGCTTGCGGTCGGCCTTGGTGGCGACCGGCCGGATGGTGATGCTCATGCTAACCTGCACTCCGCCGTTCGATGGTCGCGCCGACCGCCGACAATTTCTCTTCGAGCCGCTCATAGCCGCGGTCGAGGTGATAGACCCGCAACACTTCGGTCTCGCCCTCGGCGGCAAGCCCGGCCAGCACGAGGCTCATCGAGGCGCGCAGATCGGTCGCCATGACCTGGGCCCCGGTCAGGCCGGCGACGCCATGGACGATCGCCGAGCGCCCGCGCACGTCGATGTTGGCGCCCATCCGGCGAAGCTCGGGGACGTGCATGTAGCGGTTCTCGAAGATCGTCTCCTCGAGGAAGCTTTCGCCTTGGGTCAGGCACAGCATCGCCATGAATTGCGCCTGCATGTCGGTCGGGAAACCGGGGTAAGGGGCGGTCGAAATGGCGAGCGGTTTGAGCGGCTTGTCGGCACTCACCCGCATGCCGCGTTCGGTGAACTCGATCGCCAGCCCGGCCGCCGCAAGCGCATTGGTGATCGCCAGCATGTCCGACGCGCGGGCGCCGACGAGCTCGATCGAGCCGCCGGTGATCCCCGCGGCGCAGGCATAGCTCCCCGCCTCGATCCGGTCGGGCATCACTTCATAGGTGCAGCCGTGAAGCCCCTCGACCCCGTCGATAATGAGGTGCGCTGAGCCGATCCCGTCGATCTTCCCGCCCATCGCGACGAGCAGGTTGCACAGGTCGACGATCTCGGGCTCGCGCGCGGCGTTGAACAATTGCGTCCTGCCCGTGGCGAGGCTGGCCGCCATCAGGGCATTTTCGGTGGCGCCGACCGAGACGACGGGGAAGCTGTAGTCGCCCCCCGGGAGCCGGCCCTTGGGCGCGACCGCCTTCACATAGCCCGCCGCCAATTCGATCTCGGCGCCCATTGCTTCCAAGGCGCGCAAGTGGAGGTCGATCGGGCGGTCGCCGATGGCGCAGCCGCCGGGCAGCGACACGGTCGATTCGCCGGCGCGCGCCAGCATCGGCCCGAGCACGAGGATCGAGGCGCGCATCTTGCGGACCATGTCGTAGGGCGCGACGGTCGAGGCAATGTCGCTGGCGTGAAGCGTCATCCGCCGCCCGATCTCGCCCTTCCTGACCCCTTCGACCTTGGTCGAGGCGCCGAGCCCGTTGAGCAGGTGCGAGAAATTGTCGACGTCGGCGAGCCGCGGCAGGTTGGCGAGCGTCAGCGCCTCCTCGGTCAAGAGCGCGCACGGCAGCAGCGTCAGCGCCGCATTCTTCGCCCCCGAGATCGGGATCGCGCCTTCAAGGCGCTTGCCGCCGACGATGTGAATGGAGTCCATGGCAACGGCTTTACCGCGTCACGCGGCAGTCACAAGGGGCGCGGCGTCAGGCCTTCTCCAGCGTGCACTGCAGCGGGTGCTGGTTCTCGCGGGCGAAATCGATGACCTGCGATACCTTGGTTTCGGCGACCTCGTAGGTGAACACGCCGCACACCGCGAGGCCCTGCTGGTGGACCTGGAGCATCACCCGCGTCGCATCCTCGATGCCCATCGAGAAGAAGCGCTGGAGGCACAGCACGACGAATTCCATCGGGGTGTAATCATCGTTGAGCATGAGCACCTTGTAGTCGCTCGGCTTCTTGGTGCGCGGGCGAGTGCGCGTGACGACTCCGGTTTCGCCGTCCTCGCGGCCGCCGCCACCGCCGCGACCCCCATCACGACCATCGTCGACGCCCTGATCGCCGCCCCGCCCGGGTTCGTCGCCTGCCATGCTGTGCTCGATGATCATCGTCCCCTGATATGGCGATCCGCACCGCCCCTGCAAGGCGTCAATGCGCGGGTCCGCCCAATACGGAAGCGGCCGCCTCCCCATACATCGGGGAGACGGCCGCTTTGACTGCAAAACCGAGGAGAGAGAGGGTCAGGCAGTCAAACCATGAGCCCGAGGGCTGTTAGGCGGTCAGTTCGCTGAACTTCTCGGCGTTGACGCTGGCGCGGTTCGACAGCGGCTGCGACGCCTCGCCGGCGAGCTTGACCATCTGCTCGGTGAGCTTCGAGCCCTCGGCGACGAAGCGGTCGAACGACGCCTTCATCATTTCCGACTGAAGCTGGAAGAATTCGGTCGGCGACTTGGCTTCGGCCAGCGTCTTCACCGCGGCGGTGGTCTGCTCGACGCCCGCCTTGGTCGTGGCGACGATTTCGGTGCCGAGGTCACGCGCGCCGGCGGCGGCGATCTTCGACGATTCGACGACCGCTTCCATGTTGGCGCGGGCGGTTTCGGTCAGGGTCTCGGCGAAGGCCTGGCCCTTGCGAACGACTTCCTGGCTCTTCTCGCCGGCACCGGCGAAAAGGGTCTGAAGCTTGTCGGCGCCGGGAACCGAAGTGAAGCCGGCAAACCAGTTGGTGCTGTCCATGATCTTGAGTCCTTGGCTATAGGGGTTGGAAGGGGTTGCGGTCGAAAGGGTCGGCGAGACAGGCGAAGCGATGGGCTTCGCCGCAGCGACGGCCTTGCGAACATATTTGCGCTTAGCGACGGCCGTTGCCGCCTTGCGGTTGACCTTGCGGATCGCTTCGACGACCGGCGCGGACGGCGCCGCGATGCGGGGCTTGGCGGTGCGCTTCGCGGGTGCCTTGGCGGCGACCGGCTTGGCGGCGACCCGAGCGAGCTTGGCGGCGGCGGGAGCCTGCTCGGCGACCGCCTCGGCGGGCTTCGAGGCGGTCTCGACCATGTCGGTCACGGCGTCGATCACCTTGTCGCTCGCTGCGGCCGCCTGGGAAATAACGTCACTCATCGAAAACTCCTTTGTTGCACTGCACAATAAGCGAGTCGCCATTCGATTGCAAGGAAAATGTTGCACTGCAACATGGCTCGCTTGACGATCTGGCAAGGGCGCGGCAACAGCAGCCATGGATCTTGATCGACAGCACAGCATCGGGCGCAAGCGGCGGGGGCTGCTGATCGTCCTCTCCTCACCCTCGGGCGCGGGCAAGTCGACCATCAGCCGAATGCTGCTCGATGCCGATCCCGACGTGACGATGTCGATTTCGGCGACGACGCGGCCGATGCGGCCGGGCGAAGTCGACGCGCGCGACTATCATTTCGTCGACGAGGCGCGCTTCAAGGCGATGATTGCAGAGGGCGAGTTCGCCGAATGGGCGCCGGTCTTCGATCATCATTACGGAAGCCCGCAAGGGCCGATCAAGGCGGCGCTCAAGGCCGGCCGCGACGTGCTGTTCGATATCGACTGGCAGGGAACGCAGCAGCTTCACGCGGCGATGGGCGAGGACCTGGTGCGGGTGTTCATCCTGCCGCCATCGATGGCCGAACTCGAACGCCGCCTGACCGATCGCGGAACCGACAGTGCCACAACGATCGCCGGACGGATGCAGCGGGCGGCTGGCGAAATCAGCCACTGGGCCGAATATGATTATGTGCTGATCAACGAGGACAGCGACACCTGCCTCGCGCAAGTTCGCGCGATCCTTGCCGCCGAGCGGCTCAAGCGCTGGCGCCAGGGTGGACTGGTCGCCTTCGTTCGCGACCTCGTCTCGGGACAATAGAAAAGGCGCCGCGGTCAGCCCGCGACGCCCCTTCGATGCTTCATTGCCGCTTTTACCAGAAGAAGCCCTGGATCACGTCGACCACCTCGCCCGAGTAGATGTCGACCAGCACCGCATCGTCATAATAGCGGACCCAGCGATAGGGGCCGTAGACCGGCGGCAGGCGATATTGCCAGGGATCGTCGAGCCAGTAGTTCGGCTGGTAATAACCCGAGTAGAGCGTGAAGCCGATGCTGACCGGCCGATAGCCCCAGCCGAACGGGTCATAATAGCGCCCGACGCGGAAGACCGAGCGATTTTGTGTGCGATAGCGCTGCCAGTCGTAGCGCGGATTGTGGCGCCACTCGTTCGACCAGCGCTGGCCGTCGCGATTCCCGTCCCAGTGGCGCGCCTGCTGTTGCTGCTGCGTGCCCTGGTACTGGCGACCCTGCCATTGCCCAGCCGGGCGATTGCCATCCCATTGCCCGGATGTGGCGCGCCGGCCGCTCCACTGACGCGGGTCGCCGTCGCGAGTGCCGTAGCGAACGACCGGCGCCGGCTGGCCCTGGATGACGAGCTGGTTATAGCCGCCCGCCGGAGCCTGGCGGACGTGATCGCTCCAGCGCGTGGCAGGCACTGCGCCCTGGTTCGCCTGTTCCGCGCGATTCTGCTCCTGCCGTTCGCGCCAGCGCGCGACCTGCGCCGCGTCGGGTGCCTGGGCCATGGGCTGGGCGCTGTCGCCGCCACGGTTCCAGCCGCCGCGCATTTCACGCTCCTGCTGCGGAGCCTGTTGAACGGGAGACCCTTCGGGATGCTGCCAGGTGCCGCGCGCTTCGCCGCTCATGCGCACTTCGCGCGGTTGTTCGGCGCGCGGCGCGTCGTCGGCACGCTGTTGCCGCTGCTCGGCACGGGCAGCCCGGCGGTCGACCCAACCGTCCTGCGGTTCCGCCATCGCCGGCATTGCAACACCCGCGAGTGCAAGCATCAAGATCAT
>JALYIX010000040.1 GCA_030775565.1 Pseudomonadota bacterium
CGATGGAGCAGGTCGACGAGCCGACCGCCCTGAAGCAGATCCTCGAGATCCTCAACGCCGCAGCGTCGATCCACAACAAGGCGAAGGCTGAACTCGCCGCCTAGGCCGCGATCATCCAACGCTGTGAAGAGGGCGCGCCGGTCGAACGGCGCGCCCTTTTTTTTGCGCTTGCCCCCGCCGGCGTAACGCTGTATTATAGCAGCAACGCACAATGGAGGGCTCGATGCGTGTCTACCCGATTTTCCTGATGGCCACGACGGCCGCGCTGGCGGGCTGCAGCCTTTCGGCGCGGGCCGACAATGGACCGCAAGCCAATCGCTCCTTCACCGTGTCGGACTTCACGGGCCTCGAAGTCGCGGGTCCCTATAATGTGACCGTGCGCACCGGCTCCGCGGCGAGCGTTCAGGCGACCGGCACCGACAAGGCACTCGACGCGATGCGGGTCGAAGTCCGCGACGGCACGCTGGAAATCAGCCCGGCCGAGCACCATTTCCTTGGCTTCCGTTGGGGCAACTGGGGCCACGCCGGTTCGGTCAACCTGACCGTCACCGTGCCGGCGCTCGAGCGCGCGGCGATCGCCGGGTCGGGGGCGATCGACGTCGACAAGGTCAGCGGACCGCGCTTCAAGGGCGAGATCGCGGGCTCGGGCGACCTTCACCTCGCCGCGGTCGATGCCGGCGAGGTGTCGCTCGAGATTGCCGGATCGGGGGGCATTCGGGCCGCGGGCAAGGCGAAGAGCGTCAAATATGAGATCGCCGGATCGGGCGACATCGATGCCGCCGGTCTTGCCGCCGAAACCGCCGCCGTGAGCATCGCCGGCTCGGGCGGGATCAAGGGCCATGCCAGCAGCACCGCCAAGGTTGAGATCATGGGCTCGGGCGACGTCGACATGACCGGCGGCGCCCGATGCAGCGTCTCAAAGAGCGGATCGGGCGACATTCGCTGTTCGTAATGGCGGCGCACACGCTTCGTTAACCATGTGCGGCGAGGATGGGGCCATGCGCACCCTGATCCTCGCCGCCTCGCTCGCCTTGCTCGCCACCCCGGTCGCGGCCGCCGAGCGTAACTTCACCATGTCGTCGTTCGACCGGATCCGCGTCGACGGGCCCTATCGCGTGCACCTTGCGGTCGGCGTGCCGCCGTTCGCCACCGCCCATGGGTCATCACAGGCGCTCGACGGGTTGGCGATCGATATCGAGGGGCGGACGCTGGTCGTCCACGTCAACCGCTCGAGCTGGGGCGGCTATAGCGGCGAATCGGTCGGGCCGGTCGAGATCAGCATCGGCACGCACGAATTGAGCGCCGCCTGGCTCAACGGTTCGGGCACGCTTGCGATCGACCGGGTCAAGGGGCTGAGCTTCGACCTGTCGGTGATGGGCTCGGGCAGCGCGACGATCGGCGAGGTCGCGGTCGATCAGCTGTCGATCGGGCTCGGCGGGAGCGCGGCTGCCAAGCTTGCCGGAACCGCCCTCAAAATGACCGCATATGCGCGCGGCAACACGACCCTCGACGCCGCCGGGCTCAGCGCCAAGGATGTCGTGCTGACCGCCGATGGACCATCGTCGATCAAGGCGAGCGCGTCCGACACCGCCAAGGTCGACGCGATCGGCGTCGCCGACGTGACGCTGGCGGGCAATCCCTCGTGCATCATCCGCGCCAAGGGATCGGCAACGGTCGAGGGCTGCCGCTAGAGCAGGGCCAGCGCGGCGAGCTTGCCGTACAGCGACGGCGGGAGGTCGCCGAGACCGGTGTCGTCGATGGCGCCGGGGTCGGGAGCATCATCGGGCTCGAGGTAACGCCAGCCCTGGTGCGCGCGCCTAGGCACCGGCGGGAGCAGCACCAGTTGCGCCGCGCAGACGATGTCGATGCGACCGTCGCTGCGATCGTCGAAGCGCAAGATCTGCTGGCAGGCGACAATGCGATGCTTGACGATCCAGTGAAGCGAGCCGCCGATCAGTTCGGGCATGCGCTTGGGCCGCATGCGCGTCGCGATCCTGACCTCGCCGTCATGCGCGCGCCGCGCCAGCCGATTGCCGAGCGCTTCGATGCTGGCACAGCCGACGGCGGTCTTGGTGAGATGAAGCACGCGGGCGAGATGGGCCTCTCCTCCCCTCCCTGCAAGGGAGGGGCTGGGGGTGGGTCCTTGCCACGTGGCTAATCTCCCGTTGGACCGGCTCGCGTCGCTCGCACCCACCCCTTACCCCTCCCTTGCAGGGAGGGGAATTTAGCCTGCCAGACCCGCGAGTTGCGCCAGCCCAAGGAAGCTGAAGAAGCCCATGACGTCGGTCGCCATCGTCACGAACACCGCCGACGAAACCGCCGGGTCGATGCGCATCTTCTCGAGCCCGATGGGAACGAGGATGCCCGACAAGCCAGCGACGATATTGTTGATGATCATCGCCGCGCCCATCACCAGCCCCAAGGGGACGTTGTGGTAGATGAGGATCGTGCCGCCGCCGGTGATCGCGGCGAGGACCACGCCGTTGGCGAGCGCGATGACCAGTTCGCGGCGGACCATGCGCACGGTGTTCGAACTGGTCAGCTGGTTGGTGGCGAGCGCGCGGACGACCACCGCGAGGGTCTGCGTTCCGGCATTGCCGCCCATGCCCGAGATAATTCCCATCAGCACGGCCAGCACAGCGAGCTTGCTGATCTCCGCCTCGAACCCGCCGACCACCGCGGCGGCGAGGATCGCAGTGCCGAGGTTGACGACCAGCCACCACAACCGCGTGCGGATGGTAAGTCGGATCGGCTCGTTGATGTCGCCGTCGCCCGCGCCCGACAGCAAAAGGACGTCCTCGCCGGCCTCCTCCTGGATGATGTGGACGATGTCGTCGACGGTGATCATGCCGACCAGCCGCCCCGACGGATCGACCACCGCGGCCGAGATGAGGGCGTATTTCTGGAAGCGCAGCGCGACTTCCTCCTGGTCCATGCCGACCGGGATCAGGGTCTGGTCCCCAAGCATGATGTCGGCAACGCGGATCTTTCGCGGAGAGCGCAGCAGGCTCGACAGCTTACATGTGCCGACCGGGTGGTGGGTCGGCGAGACCACGAACACTTCCCAGAAATCGGTCGCCAGCTCGTCGCCCGAGCGGAGGTAATCGATCACCTGGCCGACGGTCCAATGCTGCGGCACCGCGATCAGGTCGCGCTGCATCAGGCGGCCGGCGGATTCCTCGGGATAGCTCAGCGCTTCCTCGATCGCGGCGCGATCGTCGGGCTCCATCGCGCGGAGCACGGCGCGCTGCTCGTCGTCCTCGAGATCCTCGAGGATCGCGACCGCGTCGTCGGTGTCGAGCTGGCCGGCGAGGTCGGCGACCTGCTGCGGCTCCATCTCGTCGATCAGCAGCTCGCGGACGTGGTCGTTCAATTCGGCGATGACGTCGGCGTCGACGATCCCGGCCAGCGCCGCGACCAGCCCGTCGCGCTCGTCGGCGCGGGCCAGTTCGATCAGGTCGGCGACGTCGGCGGGGTGGAGCGGGGCGACCAGCGTGCGCGCGGTCTCGTCGTCGCCCGCCTCGACGGCGTCGAGCACGCGATCGACGAATTCCTGCTTGAGCCGGTCCTCGCGGTCCATGATCGCCGCGTCGGAATCGGGGACGGCGGGGGCGGTGCTCTCGCTCATCCTTGGTCCCTCGCATCCGGTGAACCGCCCCTCTATGCCCGCCCACCCACTGGCGCAACCCGGCGCGCCTCCCTACATGCCGCCCGACCCTATTCTTCTGGAGACCAACCAATGGCCGACGCGCAGACCCTGACCTTCACCCTGTCGAGCGGCGGCGACGTCGTCATCAAGCTTCGCCCCGACCTTGCCCCGGGCCATGTCGAGCGGATCGCCAAGCTCGCCGGTGAAGGCTTCTATGACGGGGTCAAGTTCCATCGCGTCATCCCCGGCTTCATGGCGCAGGGCGGCGACCCGACCGGGACCGGGATGAGCGGCAGCGACCTGCCCGACCTCAAGGCCGAATTCAGCGCCGAGCCGCACGTTCGCGGGACGTGTTCGATGGCGCGCACCGCTAACCCCGACAGCGCCAACAGCCAGTTCTTCATCTGTTTCGACGACGCCCGCTTCCTCGACAAGCAATATACCGTGTGGGGCAATGTCGAGAGCGGCATGGAGCATGTCGACGCGCTGCCCAAGGGCGAGCCGCCGCGCGAGCCCGGCACGATCGTCAAGGCGAGCGTCGCCTAACTTGCCGACCCCCGTCGCCCTCGTCACCGGCGCGTCGGCCGGGCTCGGCAGCGAGTTTGCGCGGCAGCTGTCGGCGAAGGGCTACCGGCTGGTGCTCGTCGCCCGACGCAAGGATCGGCTCGATGCGCTCGCCGCCGAGCTCGGCCATGCCCGGGCGGTGGCGAGCGATCTCTCCGCGCCGGGTGCGGCCGCAGCATTGATGGCCGACCTTGCGGCGCATGACGAGACGGTGTCGCTGCTGGTCAACAACGCCGGGTTCGGGCTTGGCGGCAAGTTCGCCGGGCTCGACGGCCCGCGGCAGCGCGAGATGATCGACCTCAACTGCGGCGCGCTCGTCGAGCTTGCGCATGCCGTGTTGTCCGACATGCTGGCCAAGAAGCGTGGCGCGATTCTCAACGTGGCCTCGACCGCCGCCTTTCAGCCAGGCCCCGGGATGGCGGTCTATTTCGCGACCAAGGCATTCGTGCTGTCGTTCAGCGAAGCGCTCCACGAGGAATTGCGCGGCTCGGGCGTGACCGTCACCGTCCTGTGTCCCGGTCCCACCGCGACCGAGTTCGGCGAGGTTGCCGGATTCGGACCTGGGGGCCAATTCGAAAAGATTGCAATGCGCGCTTCCGATGTGGTCAGCGCCGCGATCGAGGGCGTTGCCGCGGGCCGCGCAATCGTCATTCCCGGGCTGCTCAACAAGGTCGGTGCGCAGGGCCATCGCCTGCTCCCGCGTGGGCTGCTGCGCCGGGTAGCGGGCATGGTCAAGCTCTAGGCCGCGACCCTCTCGGTGAACTTTTCGCACTTGCACAATTCATGGTGCGTTGCGATATTGTCCTTGCCTTTCGAGGCATCCTCTCCTGAAAACTTTCATGGGCCGGGCGGCAACGTCCGGCCCTTTTTTGATGACGGGAAGTGCCGATCGCAACGAAGCCGACGCAGCGAAACGCCCGCCGACCCAAGCCGACGGGCGCTGTTCGTGCTTCGATCGAGGTCAGAAGCTGGCGCTGATCGATCCGACGATCGCGGTCTTGGCGGCGCGATGGAAATCGGTCGTTCCATAAAGGGTGTCGAACGGATCGGTGTCGCTCTTTGACAGGTCGGTGCCGACGACCGAAACGTCGAACAGCAGCGCCTTCCACTTGTAGCTCGCCCCGACGGTGTAATCGAGATAGCTGTGGCCCGCGAAATCGAGCCCGCCGGCGGTATGGCCGAGGTGGCTGTGGAGCAGGAACGGCATGTTCGCCGGGGCATAGCCGAGTTCGCCATAGACATAGACATTGTAGCGGGTCGGGGTGGCGAAGTTGCGGAAATAGGCTTGGCGGGGCGCATAGTTGATGCCGACCTTGGTCGTCACCGGACCGAACGGCTTGGCCAGATCGGCGTAGACTTCGTAGTAGTTCTCGCTGATTCCGACGGCTTTCTTGCTGCCCGGGTAGAGGTAGCCGTAGACACCGGCGTCCGCGGTCACGCCGCTGCTGCCCAGCGTATGGGCATAGCCGCCGTAAACGTCGATTTCGGTGCCGCCGAGGTTGACCGCGTCATTGGCGCTGGCGCTCGAACCCCAGGTCGAGAGGTAGAAGCCCGACTTGTGGGTCACGGTCAGCGCGCCCTGGATGACGGGCTTGTTGTCCGACTGCGAGATGCCGCGGAAGCGATATTGCGACCACACGCCGGCAGACCCGGTGACGGTGAAGTCCGGCGCGGGTGCGGGCGCCACGGGGGCGGCGGCGTTGGGCGGCGACGGAGCCTCCTGAGCCGAGGCAGCCGACGCCGACAGCGCGAGCCCGAACGATGCAGCAGCGACGAGGATCGCCGCACGGCCGGTCGACGGGCGGCGCAGCGTCTCGCGCGCCAAATGAGCTTTGTTCATACGGTATCCCCCAAAAGATAAGGCCAAGCCTTCTCCCGTGCCGGGGATCCCACTTCTTATGGATCGAGCGGATGCCCCGGGCAGGACGCCATCATAGCGTCACATTGCTGCAGCGCACAATGGGATCCCGTCGCCTAACTCGCCCTGGGGGACGTCAAATGTTCACCGATCGCCTTGGCGCACTCGCGGCCTTCGCGGATCGCCCAGACGACGAGCGACTGGCCACGGCGCATGTCACCGCAGGCGAAGACATTGTCGCGGCTGGTGCGGTAGGACTGGCGATCGATCGCGGCGCCGGCCTTGGCCAGCACGCTGTCGGCCGGCGCGCCGAGGAAGCCCATCGCCAGCAGGACGAGATCGGCCTGGAGCTGGATCTGCTCGCCGTCGCGCTCGACCATCAGCGAGCGGACGTCGCCGCCCTCGAGGATCGCGTCGCGCGTGGCGGCGGAGAACATCCGGGCGACCCCTTCCTCCTGCGAAGTCGAGGTGCGCAGTTTGAGCGGCCAGTGCGGCCAGACCAGCGGCTTGTTCTCGCGCAGCGGGGGCTCGGGCATGATCTCGAGCTGGGTGACCGAGGCGGCACCCTGGCGGTTCGAGGTGCCGATGCAATCCGACCCGGTATCGCCGCCGCCGATGACGACGACATGCTTGCCCGTGGCGAGAATCTCTTCGCCCTCGATGGGGAGGCCGGCCTGGCGGCGGTTCGACTGGGTCAGGAAATCCATCGCGAAATGGATGTTGCTCGCGCCGCGATTGGGAATGTCGAGGTCGCGCGGCCATTCGGCGCCGCCGGCGAGCACCATCACGTCATAATCGTCGAGGATGCGATCGACCCCGACGGTCTTGCCGACCTCGAAGCTGGTGCGGAAGATGACCCCTTCGGCTTCCATCTGGGCGATGCGCCGGTCGATCAGCATGCGGTCCATCTTGAAGTCGGGGATGCCGTAACGGAGCAGCCCGCCGATGCGGTCGTTCTTCTCGAACACCGTCGGGGCATGGCCCATTCGCGCAAGTTGCTGGGCGCAGGCGAGGCCGGCGGGACCAGAGCCGACGACGGCGATCCGCTTGCCGGTGCCGCGGCGAGCGACCTGGGGGCGGATCCAGCCTTCCTGCCACGCCTTGTCGACGATCGCGCACTCGATCGTCTTGATCGTGACCGGCACGTCGTCGAGGTTCAATGTGCACGCCGCTTCGCACGGCGCGGGGCAGACGCGACCGGTGAATTCGGGGAAATTGTTGGTGCGGTGGAGGCGTTCGGAGGCGGCGCGCCACTGCTCGTCGCTGACGAGGCTGTTCCAGTCGGGGATGAGGTTCCCGACCGGACAGGCGGTGTGGCAGAAGGGCACCCCGCAATCCATGCAGCGCGTGGCCTGCGTCGCGACCTCGCTGGCGGGGAGCGGGAGGACATAATCCTTATAGTCGGTCAGCCGCTCGGCGATCGGCCGGGCGGGGCGGTCGTGACGTTCGATGGTGAGGAAACCGGTCGGGTCGGTCATGCCGCGAGATCCTGCTGGGCCGACAGCGCTTCGAGCGCGCGGCGGTAATCGGTCGGCATGACGAGCAGGAATTTGCCCAGTGCGCGGTCCCAGTCGCCGAGTAGCTCGTTCGCCCGGCTGCTGCCGGTGTGGGCGTGGTGCGCTTCGACCAGCGCCTTCAATTGCGCTGGGTCCTCGACCGGGCCGAGCCCGACGCTCGCCATGTTGCACTGCTTTTCGAAGCTGCCGTCGGGGTCATAGACCAGCGCGATCCCGCCCGACATGCCTGCGGCGAAGTTGCGCCCGACCTTGCCGAGCACGACCACGATTCCGCCGGTCATATATTCGCAGCCATGGTCGCCGATGCCCTCGACGACCGCGGTCGCGCCCGAGTTGCGGACGGCGAAGCGCTCGCCGGCCATGCCGTTGAAATAGGCCTCGCCGGCGGTTGCGCCGTAGAGGCAGGTGTTGCCGACGATGATGTTGTCCGACGAAACGCGCGGTGCCGAGGCGGGCTGGCGGACGATGATGCGGCCGCCTGACAGACCCTTGCCGGCATAGTCGTTGGCGTCGCCGCTGACCTCGACCGTGATCCCCTCGACCAGGAAGGCGCCGAGGCTCTGCCCGGCCGATCCGGTCAGCTTGACGGTCAGCCCGTCGCCGGTCGGGCGATCGCTGCCCATGCGGCGGACGAGCTCGCCCGAGGCGGCGGCGCCGACGGTGCGGTCGTCGTTGCCGACGGGGAGTTCGATCGTCGCCGGGAGCGAGCCGAGCGCGTCGATCATCGCCGCGTCGATCCGTTTCGGCTGGCGCGCGACGAGCGGCTCGCGCTCGGGCATTCCGCCCGGCGGGCGAACGAGCAAGGGCTCGAGGTCGACGCCGTGCGCCTTCCAGTGATCCGCGCCGCGCGCCTGTTCGAGCAAATCGGTCCGACCGACCGCCTCGCCCACACTGCGCAGGCCGAGCGAGGCGAGCAGCTCGCGCAATTCCTCGGCGACGAAGAACAGGTAGTTCACGACATGCTCGGGCGCCCCGGTGAAGCGCGCGCGGAGTACCGGGTCCTGCGTCGCGATGCCGACGGGGCAGGTGTTCAGGTGACACTTGCGCATCATAATGCAGCCCGCGGCAATCAGCGGCGCGGTGGCGAAGCCGAACTCGTCGGCGCCGAGCAAGGCCGCGACGAGCACGTCGCGCCCAGTGCGCAAGCCGCCATCGGCCTGGACCGTGATCCGACCGCGCAGGCCATTGAGCAGCAGCGTCTGGTGAGTTTCGGCAAGCCCGATTTCCCACGGCAGCCCGGCGTGGGTCAGCGAGGTCAGCGGCGACGCGCCGGTGCCGCCTTCGTAGCCCGAAATGGTGATATGATTGGCGCTGCACTTGGCGACGCCGGCCGCGACGGTGCCGACCCCGGTTTCGGAGACGAGCTTGACCGACAGCCGCGCGGTCGGGTTGACCGAGCGCAAGTCGTGGATCAGCTGCGCCAGATCCTCGATCGAGTAGATGTCATGGTGCGGCGGGGGCGAGATCAGCCCGACGCCGGGGGTCGAGTGGCGCACCGCGGCAATCGCGGCGTCGACCTTGTGCCCCGGCAGCTGGCCGCCCTCGCCGGGCTTGGCGCCCTGGGCGATCTTGATCTGCAGTTCGTCGGCCTCGACCAGATAATCGGTGGTGACTCCGAAGCGCCCCGAGGCGATCTGCTTGATCGCCGAACGTTCGCTGTCGCCATCGGCCAGGCGCACGGCGCGCGTTGCTTCCTCGCCGCCCTCGCCGGTGTTGGAACGCCCGCCGATGCGGTTCATCGCTTTCGCCAACGTCGTGTGCGCCTCGCGGCTGATCGAGCCGAAGCTCATCGCCCCGGTGGCGAAGCGGCGGACGATCGCGCTTGCGGGTTCGACCTCATGGACTTCGATCGGCGGGCGCGCCGGCTTGAACCGGAACAGCGAGCGGACCGTCGGCAGGCGCACGTCGCCGCCGTCGATCTCGGCCGAGAAGGCGCGGAACTTGGCGGGAATGTTGCCGCGCACCGCGTGCTGCAGATTGGCGATGCTGTCGAGCGTCCAGGCATGCGCCTCGCCGCCCTCGCGCTGGGCGTAGATTCCGCCAAGGTCGAGCTGCTCGCCGCCGCCGGTCGCGAAGCTGTGGCAACGCGCCGATTCCTCGGCCAGTTCGGCAAGGCCGGCGCCGCCGATCGGCGACCTGGTCCCGGTGAAATAGCGGTCGATCAGCTTGCTCGACAGGCCGATCGCGTCGAAGATCTGCGCCCCGCAATAGCTCTGGAAGGTCGAGATGCCCATCTTGGACATGACCTTCAAAATGCCCTTGCCGAGCCCCTTGATGTATTTTTCCTGCCCCTTTCCCGAGTGGTCGAGCGCGGCGATCGTGTCGAACGCCAGCCACGGGTTGATCGCCTCGGCACCATAGCCGCCGAGCACGCACATGTGATGGACTTCGCGCGCTTCGCCGGTTTCGACCACCAGCCCGGCCTGCATCCTGAGGCCCTGGCGGATCAGCTGGTGATGGATCGCGCCGGTCGCCAGTGCGGCCGGGATCGGCAGCCGCTCGGCCGAGGCCGCGCGGTCGGAGATGATGATCAGGTTCGCGTCGGCGAGCACCGCCTCGGTCGCTTCCCAGCACAGCCGCTGGAGCGCCGCCTCGAGCGCCTCGCCGTTCCCGCCCGGCCAGGTCGCGTCGAGCGTGACCGTGCTGAACGCGCCGTCGAGGCTGTCCTTGATCGAGCGGATTTTCTCCAGCTCGGCGTTGGTCAGGATCGGCTGGCTCACCTCGAGCCGCTTGTGGTTGCCGGCCTCGAGACCGAGCAGGTTCGGGCGCGGGCCGACCATCGAGACGAGGCTCATCACGAGGCTCTCGCGGATCGGGTCGATCGGCGGATTGGTGACCTGCGCGAAATTCTGCTTGAAGTAATCGTAGAGCAGCCGCGGCCGCGCCGACAGCACGGCGAGCGGCGTGTCGGTGCCCATCGAGCCCAAAGGATCGTCGCCGTCCTTGGCCATCGGCGCGAGGAAGAATTTGAGATCCTCCTCGGTATAGCCGAAGATCTTCTGCAGGCCGGTCAATTCGTCCGCGTCGGTGACCTGCGCAGGGTCCGCGCCCGCGGGCAACTCCTCGACCCGGAACTGGGTCTGGCGCAGCCACTCGCCATAGGGCTGCGCGGCGGCGAGCTTCGCCTTGATTTCCTCGTCCTCGATGATCCGCCCTTCTTCGAGGTCGATCAGCAGCATCCGCCCCGGCTGGAGGCGATGTTTCTTGACGATCTTCTCCTCGGGCACCGGCAACACGCCGCTTTCCGAGGCCATGATCACCCGGTCGTCGTCGGTCACGAGATAGCGCGCGGGCCTGAGGCCGTTGCGGTCGAGCGTCCCGCCGATCTGCCGCCCGTCGGTGAACACCACCGCCGCCGGGCCGTCCCACGGCTCCATCAGCGCGGCATGATATTCGTAGAAAGCCCTCCGCGCCGGGTCCATCGCGGCATTGCCGGCCCAGGCCTCGGGGATCAGCAGCATCATCGCGTGGGCCAGGCTGTAGCCCCCCGCGATCAGCAGTTCGAGCGCATTGTCGAGACAGGCCGTGTCCGACTGGCCGTGGGGGATGATCGGCCACATCTTGTCGAGATCGGCCCCGAGCAGCGGCGATTCCATCGTCCGGCGGCGCGCGTTCATCCAGTTGACGTTGCCGCGCACGGTGTTGATCTCGCCATTGTGCGCGATCAGCCGATAGGGATGGGCGAGCCGCCACGACGGGAAGGTGTTGGTCGAGAAACGCTGGTGGACGAGCGCGAGCGCGGAGACCGTCAGCGGGTTCGACAGGTCCTTGTAGAAGCGGGCGATCTGCGCCGGCTGGAGCATGCCCTTGTAGACCAGGGTGCGGCTCGACATCGAGGCGATGTAGAAGTCGCGCAGCGCCGGGAGGGCTTTGCGCTGCGCAAGATCGGCGAGGGGGTTCTGGGTCTGCTTGCGGATCGAAAGCAGCTTGCGCTCGAACGCATCCTGGTCGCGCACCGCAGGTCCGCGCGCGATCACCGCCTGGCGGATGACGGGCATTGACGCCTTGGCGGACTTGCCGATCGCATCGAGATCGACCGGCACGTCGCGCCAGCCGACGATCCGCTGGCCTTCGAGCTGGATGAAATGCTCCAGCCGGTCCATCGCGACAGCAGAAGCCGCCTCGTCGCGCGGCAGGAAGCACATCGCGACGGCGTAATCGCCGGCATCGGGCAGGTTCAAGGAATTGCTCGTGGCCCAGTCGCGCAGCAGCGCGTCGGGCATCTGGATCAGGCAGCCGGCGCCATCGCCGACCTCGGGATCGGCGGCGACCCCGCCGCGGTGAACGAGCGCCTCGAGGATCTTCAACCCATCGGTGACGATCGCGTGCGACTTGATGCCCTTCACATTGGCAATGAACCCCATGCCACAGGCGTCCCGCTCGTTGGCGGGGTCGTAGAGACCTTGGGCGGGAGGCAGGCCGTGCATCGTCATTCCAGTCGTCGGGCGAATCATGCGCATGGGTGAAGGCGGGATCGTGGGACCCCGCAATCACTCGCGCATGGCCCGAGGATGGTCAAAAATGCAACAAGAATCTGGCGTTTGGGATCCCATTTTGCGCCGAGGCGATGGAGGCTGACGGCGACGCGTTATCTGCTAGACGGTACGCCATGTCGCGCCGCCTTGTCCCCTTCCTGTTCCTGTTCCTTGCCGCCTGCGCCAGCGATACGAGCGCGCCGGTCGCCGAGCCGCAGCCCTTGCCCACCCCACTTCGCCCGGGCAGCCACCAGCATGGCTCGCTGACCGGGCTTGACGTGACGCAGCTTGGCGAACTGCTCGGCGCGCCCACCCTGCAGGTGCGCGAGGGGCCTGGGCTCAAGCTTCAGTATCGCGGCGGCGGCTGCGTGCTCGACGCGTATCTATACGCACCGGTCGATGGGCACGGCGTCGAACGAGTGACTCATGCCGATGCGCGGTTGCCGAGCGGGGCGAATACCGATGTCGCGGGCTGCGAGGCGGCGATCGAAGCCTCGCGCTAGGGCAAGCGGGCCAGCGCCCATTGGGCCGCTTCGGCCAGAACCGGTTCGGCGTGGTCGCGATACGCCGTCACGGCATCGACCAGCCCGGGGTCGCCACTGTTGCCCGCGGCCGTGAGGCAGTTGCGCATCATGCGCGCCCAGCCGATGCGCTTGATCGGCGAGCCGGCGAACATCTTCCGGAAAGCGGGTTCGTCGAGCGCGAGGAGGTCGGCGAGCGCGGGCGCGGCGAGTTCGGCGCGGGGGAGGAAGGCGCGGTTGGCCTGGGCCGCCTCGGCGAAGCGGTTCCATGGGCAGACCGCGAGGCAGTCGTCGCAACCGTAGATGCGGTTGCCCATCGCGGCGCGGTGCTCGAGCGGGATCGGCCCGTGGTGCTCGATCGTCAGGTAGGAGATGCAGCGGCGCGCATCGATCCGGTGGGGGGCGGTGATCGCGTCGGTCGGGCAGGCCTGGATGCAGCGCGTGCAGGAGCCGCAATGATCGCTCGCCGGTTCGTCGGGCACCAGTTCCAGCGAGGTCATGACGATGCCGAGAAACAGCCAGTTGCCATGCTCGCGGCTGAGCAAATTGGTGTGCTTGCCCTGCCAGCCGATCCCGGCTGCGGCGGCGAGGGGCTTCTCCATCACCGGGGCGGTGTCGACGAACACCTTGAGCTGGCAGCCGGTCTCCTCGGCGAGCCAGCGGCCGAGCGCTTTCAAGCCTTTCTTGACCGCCTTGTGATAGTCGCCGCCCTGCGCATAGACCGAGATGCGCGCCCGGTCGGGCGCGTCGGCCAGCGCGAGCGGATCGCTTGCCGGGGCGTAGCTCATTCCCAGGGCAATGATGGACTGTGCCCCGTCCCATAGTCCGTTCGGCGAGGCGCGCTCGTCGACCCGCGCCTCCATCCACCCCATCCCGCCATGGCGCCCCTCGCCGAGCCACTCGCGCAATCCCTCGCCCGCCTCCGGCGCAGCATCGGCGCGCGCGAAGCCGCACGCGACAAAGCCGAGTTCGGTCGCCTTGTCGCGGATTCGGGCTTCGATGCTCATTGTCATTTAACCACCAGCCTCTACCACTCGACGCCATGAGGGAAACCGGGTTCGCGCTCGAAGCGCACAATCTCGTCAAGGATTTCGGGGACAAGCGCGCGGTCGACGGGGTCAGCCTCGCGGTGCCCGCAGGCTCGATCTACGGCATCCTCGGTCCCAATGGCGCGGGCAAGACGACCTCGCTCCGCATGATGCTCGGGATCATCGATCCGTCATCGGGCAGCGCGACCCTGCTTGGGCACGACCGTCCGATCGAAGCGGCGCGGACCGTGGGCTATCTGCCCGAGGAGCGTGGGCTTTATCCCTCGATGCACGCGGTCGACGCGATCGCGTTCATGGGCGCGCTGCGCGGCCTGCCGTTGCGCGAGGGCAAGCGCTATGGACGCGAATTGCTCGAGGGCCATGGGCTCGGTGCCTGGGCCGACAAGCCGATCCGCACCCTCTCGAAGGGCATGGCGCAGACGGTGCAGCTGCTCGGGACGCTGGTCCACAAGCCGCAGCTGATCGTGCTCGACGAGCCCTTCTCCGGCCTCGATGCGATCAACCAGGGCAAGCTCGAGGGGCTGATCCGGCGCGAGGCGGCGGCGGGGACGACGGTGGTCTTCTCGACCCATGTCATCGCCCACGCCGAGCGCCTGTGCGAGCGGGTCGCAATCATCGCCGAGGGCAAGGTCGCCTTCGAGGGCGAAGTCGACGAGGCGCGCGACCGGCTGCGCCCGATCGTCCGGCTCAGGACCCGGGCAAGCGACGGGCCGTGGCGCGCTGCGCTTCCGGCGAGCGCGCGGCATGACGGCGACGAGTGGACCTTCGAACTGCCCTCCTCGGGGCCCGAGCCGCTGCTTCGCGCGCTGCTCGACGGCGGCGCGGGGATCGAGACGCTGGCGATCGAGCGGCCCGGGCTGCACGACGCCTTCGTCGCGATCGCCGGCGAGGCCGCGGCGCGGGCGATGGACGAACCGCAGGCGGAGGCGGCGTAAGATGATCAAGCTTCCCGAACTGGTCCGCGCGGCGTTCGTCATCGCCCGGCGCGATTTCACCGCGACGGTGCTGCGCAAGACCTTCCTCCTGTTCCTGATCGGGCCGCTGTTCCCGGTCGTGATGGGCTTCGGCTTCGGCGGGATGGGCGCCAAGCTGGAGGAGGAGAGTGC
>JALYIX010000041.1 GCA_030775565.1 Pseudomonadota bacterium
CTACAACGCGATGATCCTCGCCGAGAACGGCCGCATCCTCGCGCGCACGCTCAAGCATGAACTGCCGAACTACGGCACGTTCGACGAAAAGCGCGTGTTCGCGGCCGGCCCGCTGCCCACGCCGATCGAATTTCGCGGGGTGAAGATCGGGGTGCCGATCTGCGAGGATATCTGGCTCGAACCGGTCTGCGCGGCGCTTGCCACGGCCGGGGCCGAGTTCCTCCTCGTCCCCAACGGCAGCCCCCATGAGCTCAACAAGGACGACGTCCGCCTCCGCCTTGCGCAGGACCGGGTGACCGAAACGGGATTGCCGCTCGCCTATCTCAATCGCGTCGGCGGGCAGGACGAACTGGCGTTCGATGGTTCTTCGTTCGTCCTCGGCCGCGATGGCGAAATCCTGCTCCAGCTTCCCGACTGGGAAGAAGCGTCGGTCCTCACCCGCTGGAGCCGCGGCGCCGATGGCTGGACCTGCGCGCCCGGCGATCGCCACGCGCTCGATCCCTATCCGGCGGACATCTATAGCGCGATGGTGACCGCGCTGCGCGATTACGTCGGCGACAATGGCTTTCCCGGGGTGATCCTCGGCCTGTCGGGCGGGATCGACAGTGCGCTCTCGGCGGCGGTCGCGGTCGATGCGCTCGGGGCGGACAAGGTGTGGTGCGTGATGATGCCGTCACGCTTCACGAGCGCCGAAAGCCTCGAGGATGCAGAGGGCTGCGCCCGGCTGCTCGGTGTGCGTCATGACGTCATTTCGATCGCCCCGGGGATCGAGGCGCTGGAGACAATGCTCTCCCCTGCTTTTGCCGGGACCAAGCCTGGTCTGGCGGAGGAGAATATCCAGGCGCGGCTGCGGATGGTGACGCTGATGGGCCTTTCCAACCGCTTCGGCCACATGCTGCTCACCACGGGCAACAAAAGTGAAATGTCGGTCGGCTATGCGACGCTCTATGGCGACATGGCGGGCGGATATTCGGTACTCAAGGACGCCTACAAGACGACCGTGTTCGCACTGTCGCGGTGGCGCAATGCGCACAAGCCGGAAGGCGCGCTCGGCCCCGAAGGTGCGGTCATGCCCGAGCGCGTGATCGACAAGCCACCGTCAGCCGAACTCCGCCCCGACCAGAAGGACGAGGACAGCCTCCCGCCCTACAGCCTGCTCGATCGCATCCTAGAAGGGCTCGTCGAAAAGGAGTTTTCGGTGCGCGAGACAGCGGCGCTCACCGGTGCCGACGAAGCGCTCGTCAGCGACATCGAAGGCAAGCTGCTCCGCGCCGAATATAAGCGCCGCCAGGCCCCGCCCGGGGTGAAACTCGGCGCGCGCAATTTCGGCCGTGACCGCCGCTATCCGATCTCCAACGCCTTCCACACCGGCAAGCCATGACCGTCACGACCCGCTTCGCGCCGTCGCCGACCGGCCGGCTCCATGTCGGCAATATCCGCACCGCGCTTCACAATGCGCTGTTCGCGTTGCGCCATGGCGGCCGCTTCTTGCTGCGCATCGACGATACCGACGCCGAGCGCTCGACCGCCGAGAATGACCAGGCGATCCGCGATGACCTGGCGTGGCTCGGGTTGCAGCCCGCGGCGGTCTTCCGCCAGTCCGAACGCTTTGCCCTCTACGAGCGCGAATTCCAGCGGCTTCGTGAAGCGGGGCGAGTTTATGCCTGCTACGAATCGCCCGAGGAGCTCGACCTGCGCCGCAAGGTGCTGCTCGGACGCGGGCTGCCCCCCGTCTATGAGCGGAAACCCGCCGATGCGCCGGTGCCCGAGGGCGTCGCCCCACATTGGCGCTTCCGGCTCGACCATGGCGCGCCGATCGAATGGACCGACCTCGTCCGCGGACCGCAGAAATTCGACCCGGCGCTGATCAGCGATCCCGTCGTCCGCCGCGCCGACGGCAGCTGGCTCTATCTGCTGCCGAGCGTAATCGACGACATCGACATGGCGGTGACGCACATCGTGCGCGGCGAGGATCATGTCTCGAACAGCGCGACGCAGCTGCAGATGTTCGCCGCGCTGGGCGCGCCCGCGCCGACCTTCGCGCACGAGGCGCTGCTGGTCGCCGCCGAGGGCAAATTGTCGAAGCGCCTGGGCTCGCTCGGGGTCGACGCGATCCGCGCCGCGGGGCTCGAGTCGATGGCCTTGTTGTCGCTGCTCGCCAGGCTCGGCACGTCGCAGCCGGTCGAGCCGCGCGCGACCCTCGCTAAACTGGCCCAGGGGTTCGATTTCGCCCACTTCGGACGAGCGCCGGCGCATTTCGACTTGGCCGAGGTCGAGCAGCTCAATGCGCGCCTGCTCCACCAGCTCGACTTCGCCGCAGTCGCCGACCGGCTCCCCGCCGGCGCGAGCGAGGCCGACTGGCTCCTCCTGCGCGGCAATCTCGCGCATCTCGGCGAATTTGCCGACTGGCAGGCTGTGCTCGACGGCGCGGTCGAGGCGCCGCTTCTTCCCGACGAGGATCGCGCCTTTCTCGGTGAAGCCGCGCGGGCTGCGGAAACGATCGACTGGAACGTCGAGCCCTGGGCCGAGCTTTCGGGCGCGCTCAAGGTGAGTAGCGGCCGCAAGGGCAAGGCGCTGTTCCACCCCTTGCGCCTCGCGCTGACCGGCCGCGACTCGGGGCCGGAGATGGCCGGATTGCTCAAGCGGATCGGGCGCGACCGGGCGATCGCGCGACTGAGCGCGGCATCCACCTAGGGTCAGTCCGGCATGCGCCGCGATGAAGGGCGCTGCGACCTCCGCTGCCCTGGCGACATAGCCCTGATCCTGATCGTGGCGCCGCCATCTGTTCTCGACCGGCGCGCGCAGGGCTGGCCGAGGCGCCGTCCCGTCCCTATCTTCGCGCCATGTCCATCCTGCCCCCCCCGGTCGGCCCGATCGCCGCGATGAAAGATTTTGCCGCGGTCTTCCGCCACGGCCGCCGCGAGAAGATGATCGGCGCGGCGCTTGCCATCCTCTCGACGATCATCATCGTCATCCTCTTTCTGGTCGATCCCCAGATCAACACCGCGCCCCCGCCGACGATCATCTACGTCGAGCAATATGGGCCCAAGCGGACCGACGCCGACATCAAGCGCGACCAGATCAAGGACCAGCGCGCGAAGGAAGCCGCCAAGGAAGCGCGCAAGAAGGAGTTCCAGCTCCTCGAGAAGAAGCTCGGCATGTGAGCCACGCCGACGAGCAGTGGATGACAGCGGCGATCGCGCTTGGCGCCGCGGTGCGCGGGCGGACCGCGCCCAATCCCAATGTCGGGTGCGTCATCGTCAGCGACGGCGAGCTCGTCGGGCGCGGCGCGACCTCGCCC
>JALYIX010000042.1 GCA_030775565.1 Pseudomonadota bacterium
TCAAGGCGATGCCGTGGGACTGGAATTTCTATTCGGACCAGATCCGCAAGTCGCGCTACGCACTCGATGACGGCGCGCTCAAGCCCTATTTCGAGATCAACAAGGTCCTGACCGACGGCGTCTTCTATGCCGCCAACCAGCTCTATGGCCTGACGTTTACCGAGCGGAAGGACATTCCGACCTGGAACCCCGACATGCGCGTGTTCGAGGTCAAGGAGGAGAGTGGCAAGCACCTCGGGCTGATGTATTTCGATTACTGGAAGCGCGACAACAAGTCGGGCGGGGCGTGGATGTCGAACCTCGTCAACCAGTCGTACCTGCGTGGGACGACCCCGGTGATCTACAACGTCGCCAATTTCCAGAAGCCGGCACCGGGCAAACCCGCGCTAATCAGCTATGACGATGTGTCGACGATGTTCCACGAGTTCGGGCATGCGCTGCACGGGCTGTTTGCGGCGCAGACCTATCCGACCATTTCGGGCACCGCGACGGCGCGCGACTTCGTCGAATTCCCGTCGCAGTTCAACGAGAATTGGGCGCTCTATCCGACCGTGCTGCGCCACTATGCGGTCGATTACCGCACTGGCGCGCCGATCCCCCAAGACCTCGTCGACAAGCTCGTCGCGTCGCAGAAGTTCGGCCAAGGGTTCACCGTCGGCGAGACGATCACCGCCGCCAAGCTCGACCTCGACTGGCATAATCTTCCGGCGAGCGCGCCGCGCGAGGATGCCGATGCGTTCGAGGCCAAGGCCTTGGCGGCGGGCGGGTTCGATACCGCTGATGTGCCGCCGCGCTATCGCTCGCCCTACTTCCGGCACATCTGGAGCAACGGCTACGCTTCGGCTTATTATGCTTATGCGTGGACCGAGATGCTCGACCATGACGCCTTTGCGTGGTTCCAGGGGCATGGCGGGCTCACCCGTGCGAACGGCCAGCGGTTCCGCGACATGGTCCTGTCGCGCGGCAACACGATCGACTATGCGACGCTGTACCGCAATTGGGCGGGGCATGATCCGGAGATCGGGCCGATGTTGACCTTCCGTGGGCTGGCGCCGGCCGCGTCGTCCGGAGCCCAATGACGGGGGATCCGCTCGGGATTCTCCATTCGGTCTTCGGCCATTCCGCCTTTCGCGGGGTGCAAAGCCAAGTGATCGACCGGGTGATGGCGGGGCAGCATAGCCTTGCCGTCATGCCGACCGGGGCGGGCAAGTCGCTGTGCTACCAGGTGCCGGCGGTGGCGCGCAGCGGGACGGCGATCGTCATTTCGCCGCTGATCGCGCTGATGCACGACCAGATCAGGTCGGCCGAGGCGCATGGCTTGCGCGCGGCGGCGTTGACGTCGGTAAGCGACAATCCGGGGGCAATTCGGGAGGCGCTGCGGGAGGGTCGGCTCGACCTGCTCTATGTTGCCCCCGAGCGCGCGTCGGGCGAGGGTTTCGCTCAGCTAATCAACGACTTGCCTCTCGCGCTGTTCGCGATCGACGAAGCGCATTGCGTCAGCGAGTGGGGACATGATTTCCGTCCCGATTACCGCCTGCTTCGGCCCTTGCTCGACCGCCGTCCGGAGGTGCCGCGGCTGGCGCTGACGGCGACCGCCGACGCGCGGACTCGCGCTGACGTGCTGGCGCAGCTTGGCATTCCCGAGGAGGGGATGATCATCGCCGGGTTTGACCGGCCCAACATCCGCTACCATGTCCGGCCCAAGGAAGGGGTTGGCGCGCAGTTGAAGACGCTCGTCGACGCGCAGCCGGGACCGGGGATCGTCTATGCCCAGAGCCGCAACGAGACCGAGAAGATTGCCGCCCAGCTCGGAACCGGGGGGCGGCGGACGGTCGCCTATCACGCGGGCCTCGAGGCACCAATCCGCGCGCGCAACCAAAGCGCGTTCGTGGCGTCCGAGGACATGGTCATCGCGGCGACGGTCGCGTTCGGGATGGGGATCGACAAGCCCGACGTGCGCTTCGTCGCCCACGCCGGGATCCCCAAGTCGATCGAGGCTTACTATCAGGAAACCGGCCGCGCCGGGCGCGATGGTGACCCGGCTGAGGCATGGCTGTTCTGGGGCGCCGACGATTTCGCGCGTGCGCGGCGGCGGATCGAGACCGAGGTCGAGGAGGCGCGACGGCCGGGGGAACGCGAACGGCTGAACGTGCTTGCGGCGTT
>JALYIX010000043.1 GCA_030775565.1 Pseudomonadota bacterium
AAGCTGCGCGTCGCAGCGGGTCGTCGCAAACTCCTCGATGTCGACCCCCAAGGGGACGACGCTCACTCGTTCGACGCCAAGCGCATGAAGGCGGTTGGCGCCGCCGTGCTGGCTGAGCGCGACGACCGCGTCGAAGCGGCGGTAGAGCGCAGCGAGGTAGCGGTACGCGATCCGGGCCGACGTCTGCCCAAGCCAGCCGCCGCCAACACGCTCGCCGATCCGCTTGGCGTAAGCGGTCGGAAAATCGGTCATGAAGGAGGCGACGAGGGCCGTCTCCTCATGGCGCTTGCGATGCGCGATTGCCGCCCACGGCAGGTTATAGGCATCCTGACACTCGATCAGGTCGGGCCGAAACCGGTCGAGCGCGGCGCAAACGGCGCGATTGCGCAGCAGCAGTCGATAATTGGGACTGCCCGGCACGTGCGGCGAGGCGATGCTGATCGTGATTGCGCGCCCATCTTCCTCTTCGCGGGTCTCGTCTCTGTCGCCCGGAATGATCAGCAGGTGCCGACCATCGGTCTGCTCGAGGATGAAGCGTCGCTTGCGGTTGAGATAGACGCGTACCCCGCCGCCCTTTTCGGACCAGCTCTGAGTGAGATCGGCATAGAGACGCCCGGTCACCGCGCATCCCCCGCAAATTGTCGGAATTTTTTACGCACTGCGCAGCGGGGCAGTTGAAACCTCCGAAGCAAATTGCAGTTTTCCGTGATAATTCCCGTTTGGCACGGCCCCTGCATTTGGTTCTGTGTCCACTTGGTTCCACGACCACAGAAAGGGACGGTGCAGCGGTTTCTGGTCCCGCCGCACCGTCCCTTTTTACCTGTGGCGCCGGTTCTACGTGTGGCGCCGGTTCTACTTGTGGCCAAAGTGCGCACCCGGCGCAGCCGTCCGGATCCGGTTCACCCGGCGGTCGAGGGCGCCTCGACCAGCTCCTTGAGCTCGCCTGTTTCGAACATCTCCATCATGATGTCCGATCCACCGACGAATTCGCCGTGGATATAGAGCTGGGGGATGGTTGGCCAGTCGCTGTAGGCCTTGATACCTTGGCGGATTTCGCCGTCCTGAAGCACGTCGACCGTTTCATACGGCACGCCGAGATGATCGAGGATCGAGATCGCCCGGCTCGAAAAGCCGCATTGCGGGAAGAGCGGCGAGCCCTTCATGAAGAGAACGACATCATTGGCCTTGACGAGGCTGGCGATGCGCGAGGTTGCGTCGGTCATTGATCGTCTCCGGAAGGGACTGCGGTTTCGAGTTGAAGCGCGTGAAGTTCGGCCCCCATGCGCCCGCCCAGCGCGGCATAGACGGCGCGGGTCCGGGCAACCCGGCTCATGCCATCGAAGCTCGCTGCAACGACTTTCGCTGCATAATGGTCGCCGTCACCGGCGAGGTCGCGGATCGTCACGACCGCGTCGGGAATCGCCGCTACGATCAGCGCTTCAATCTCGTCCGCGGCCATCGCCATGGTTACTTGGCCTCGAGCAATTGGCGGCGGGCGTCGACTTCCTTGTGCGCCATCGCCTCCCGGATTTTGGCCTCGTCGATCTCCACACCCGCGGCGGTGAGGTCGCCAAGCAGCTTGCGGATGACATCCTCGTCACCCGCTTCCTCGAACTCGGCGCGGATGATTTCCTTCGAATAGGCCTCGCCCTCGACCTCGGTCAGCCCCATCAGCCGCGCTGCCCATTCGCCGAGCAGCCGGTTGCGCCGGGCGACGATGCGGAACGCCATTTCCTCGTCACGGGCAAACTTGGTCTCGAAACCCTTCTCGCGGTCGTCGAAGGTGGTCATGGCATCGGGTCTCCGGGGTCAGAGCCCGCGAGATAGGGACGAGCGCCCGGCTAGTCCAGCGGTGAACGGCTACAGCGTGGCGCCGAACAGCCGCCCCGCCCCGGCCGTGATCGCCATCGCCAGGCTGCCCCAAAGCATCACCCGCATTGCCGCCCGGACGATCGGTGCTCCCCCGGCGCGCGCGCCGGCGGCACCGAGCACGGCCAGCGTCGCCACGGTGACCGCGACGAGCACCCACAGGACGATCGCGTGGGGTGCAAGGAGGACGGTGAGCAATGGCGGCATTCCGCCCGCAACAAAGCTCGCCGCCGACGCCAGCGCGGCCTGAACCGGCTTGGCGGCGGCGGTCTCGGTGATGCCGAGTTCGTCGCGCGCATGCGCTTCGAGTTCGTCGTGCGCCGACAGTGCCTCGGCGACCTCGATGGCGAGCGCCTTGGGCAGGCCGCGCCGGATATAGATCGCCGCCAGTTCGCGCCGCTCGGTATCGGGGTCGTCCTCCAGCGCGCGCCGCTCGCGCTCGATATCGGCCGCCTCGCTGTCGGCCTGCGAGCTGACCGAGACATATTCGCCCGCGGCCATGGACATCGCCCCGGCGACGATCGCCGCGACCCCGGTCAGCAGCAGGTGCGCGCGGTCGAACGAGGCGGCGGACACTCCGACCAGCAGGCTGGCCACCGACAGCAATCCGTCATTGGCGCCGAGCACCGCGGCGCGCAGCCAGCCGCTGCGGTTGACATAATGTTCTTCGGAATGGGCGGATGCTGGCGCGTTCATGTTTGGCCTAACCTCGCGCGGTCAGTTGCGTTCCCGAACTAATTGAGCCCGACCTAATCGAGTGCGACCACGACCTTGCCGATCACCGACCGGCTGGCCAGCGCCGCGATCGCGTCCCCGCCACGCGCCAGCGGGTAGGTCGCGCTGACCACCGGGGCGATCTTGCCCTCGTCCCACAGCGCGAACAGGGTCGCGACATGCGCCGCGTTGGCGGCCGGGTCGCGCGCCGCGAACGCCCCCCAGAAGACACCGCACACGTCGCAGCTCTTGAGCAGGGTGAGGTTGAGCGGAAGTTTGGGAATGCCCGCGGGAAAGCCGACCACGAGATAGCGTCCCTCCCACGCGATCGAGCGCAGCGCGGGTTCGGCATAGTCGCCGCCAACCGGATCATAGATGACGTCGGCACCTTGTCGCCCGACCGCTGCCTTGAACTGTTCGGCAAGCGCCTTCTGCCCGTCGCGGTCGAACGGCCCGCGCGGATAGATGAGCGTCGCATCGGCCCCGGCTCTGGTCGCGGCGGCGGCCTTGTCCTCGCTCGACATGGCTGCGATGACTCGCGCGCCCCTCGCCTTGGCGAGTTCGATCGCGGCCAGCCCGACCCCGCCCGCCGCGCCGAGAATCAGCACGGTCTGTCCCGCCGCCAGCCGCCCACGATCATAAAGGGCATGGATCGAGGTCGCGTAGGTCAGCAGCAGCGCGGCTCCGTCGATGAAGCTGCGGTTGGCGGGAAGCGCAAAGGCCGCCGACGCCGGAATGACGATTTCCTCCGCCAGCCCGCCAAAGCCCGGCACCGCGATCAGCCGGTCGCCGAGCGACCAGCCGCTGACCCCCTCGCCGACTCCGATCACTTCGCCGGCAATTTCGCCACCGGGGGCAAATGGGCGCGGCGGCTTCATCTGATATCTGTCCTCGATGATAAGGACATCGGGATAGTTGATCGCCGCCGCCCGGACGCGGACGAGCAGCTGGCCGGCGCCGGCGACAGGCGAGGGGAGTTCGTCGAGGCGAAGCGTGTCGGGACCGCCGACGGCGTGGCTGAGCAAGGCTTTCATGGCCACGGGCCTAGCAGCCTCGCGACGGTTGTGGAAAGGTCCCGCCGCTTGCACGGCCTACCCCTCGTGCCGAGCCACGCTTTCCTGGGGACGAAGGAGCCACTTCGTGTTTGCCGAACGATTTGCCGAGCAGGGGTGGTTGCGGATCAACGGGCTGTTCCCGCGCGAGCTGGTCGACGCGGCGCGCGCCGGTTACGACGACCAGTTCGAAACGCTCGTCACCCCCCGCGAAGGGCACCGTGGCTACACCCACGCCGACGGCGACGACAAACGCTTCATCCTCACGCCGCGCCTGACCGGGGCCATGCTCGATCCCGCGCTGTGGGCAAATTCGCTCGTCATGGCGATCCTTGCTCCACTGCTCGGCAACGACCTGCTGATCGACAATCTGACGATCGTCACCGCCTTTCCCGGCGCGCGCGACCAGCAGCTCCACCGCGACCATGCACCGCTGTTCCCCGAACAGCCCCAAGTCGGCGCCGGGCTCAATCCTTACGCCATCACGCTGGTCATTCCGCTGATCGACCTCGACGAGGACACGGGCACGACGCGGTTGGTCACCGGCAGTCATCGCGGGATCGCGGAGGGCCCGAGCGAATTCCCCTTAGTCCAGCGTGGGGACTGTTTTCTGATGGACTATCGGCTCGCCCACCTCGGCACGGCCAACCGCTCCGATCGCGCGCGGCCGATGCTGTTCATCGTCTATTCGCGGCCCTGGTTCACCGACATCCGCAATCTCAAGCGGCAGGAACGGCTGCGCCTGTCGCGCGAAGACCTCGCCGCCTTGCCGCCCGCGCACTGGCCTTTGTTCCGGCGCCTGGCGACCAAGGGCGGTCTCGACTTCAGCCAGCGCGAACTTTTCCCCGAGACGTGAGGCCTCAGATCAGCCCCGCGAGCGGCGAGCTGGGATCAGCATAACGGCGCTTCTGCATCCGCCCGGCGAGATAGGCGAGCCGCCCCGCCTCGACCGCGTGGCGCATCGCGCGGGCCATGGTCACCGGCTCCCGGGCCTCGGCGATCGCGGTGTTCATCAGCACCCCGTCGCAGCCGAGCTCCATCGCCGCCGCCGCGTCGCTCGCCGTTCCGACTCCGGCATCGACCAGCACCGGGACCTTGGCCTGTTCGACGATAAGGCGGATGGTGACCGGGTTCTGCACACCAAGTCCCGAGCCGATCGGTGCGCCCAAAGGCATCACCGCGACCGCCCCGGCCCCCTCGCAGCGCCGCGCCATGATCGGGTCGTCGGTGCAATAGACCATCACGTCGAACCCCTCCTTGGCGAGCAGCTCGGTCGCGCGGATGGTCTCGATCATGTCGGGATAAAGCGTTTTCGCCTCGGCCAGCACTTCAAGCTTGACGAGGTTCCACCCCCCGGCTTCGCGCGCCAGCCGCAGCGTCCGCATCGCCTCCTCGGCGGTGAAGCAGCCTGCGGTATTAGGCAGGAAGACAATCTTTTTGGGATCGATGAAATCGCTCAGCATCGGCTGCTTGGGGTCGGAAATATTGACCCGGCGCACCGCGACGGTGACGATCTCCGCGCCCGACGCGGCGACCGCCGCGGCGTTTTCCTCAAGGCTTTTATACTTGCCGGTGCCGACGATCAGCCGCGAGGTGAAGGTTCGGCCCGCAACCGTCCATGGATCGGTCGGGAAAGTGGGGGGCGCGTTCATCAGCCGCCCCCGACGAAATGGACGATCTCGAAGTCGTCGCCATCCTCGACGCACAGCGTCGCGAAGCTCGACCGCGGGACGATCTCGAGGTTGCGTTCGACTGCGACCCGGTGGGGGTCCTGGCCGATCGAATTGATCAGCTCGGCCAGCGTCGTCCCTGCGGGGACGCGCCGGTGCTCGCCGTTGATGCGAAGCGAAAGGGTGGATTCGATGGTCATTGACTTGAGGCAAATAGGTGGCGCAGGCCGCGCACGCAACGACCATGCGGGGATATGATGAGCGACACGGTGTTCGTGCTCAACGGGCCGAACCTCAACCTGCTGGGAACCCGCGAGCCCGAGATTTACGGGCGCGAGTCGCTCGACGACATCGGCGCGATGCTCAGCGACCAGGCCGCGGCGCTCGGCCTCGTCCTCGATATGCGTCAGTCCAATCACGAAGGTCATCTCATCGACTGGCTGCACGAGGCGCAGGCACTGGGCGCGCGGGCGGTAATCATCAATCCGGGCGGCTACAGCCACACCTCGGTTGCGCTTCACGACGCGGTCAAGGCGATTGCAACGCCGGTCATCGAGGTTCACTTGAGCGACCCTGACAAACGCGAAGCTTTTCGTCATGTCGACCTCGTCGCCCTCGCCGCGCACTTGGTCATCAAGGGCCGGGGCAGCGCGGGCTATACGCTGGCACTGGACGCGGCGGCACGGCTCTGACAGGGGCGCGGCTTGTTTTGGTAGGGAATTTGTGATGGCCGAGGACAAGCCCAAGGGCGCGGGCGAAGGCGCAATGCGGATCGATGCGGCGCTTGTGCGCGAGCTCGCCGAGTTGCTCAGCGCCAACGAGCTGACCGAAATCGAGGTCGAGGACGGCGCGCGCAAGATCCGCGTCCGGCGCGAGGCGGCGGTGCAGCATGTCCATGCCGGTGGCTACGCGCAGGCTCCCGCCCAGGCAGCGCCTTCGCTGGCTCCGGTCGCTTCCGCTCCGTCGCCGGAAGCGGCTCCCGCCGCGCCCGCCGGCGAAACGGTCAAGTCGCCGATGGTCGGCACCGCCTTCCTGTCGGCTGAACCGGGCGGCAAGGCCTTCGTCGCCGTCGGCGACACGGTCAAGGCAGGCGACACGTTGCTGATCGTCGAGGCGATGAAAGTGATGAACCCGATCACCGCGCCGAAGGCCGGCATTGTCCGCCAGCTGCTCGTCGCCGACGCGCAACCGGTCGAATATGACCAGCCGCTCGTCGTGGTCGAGTAGCACGCCCGTGCCGATCACCAAGCTGCTCATCGCCAACCGCGGCGAGATCGCGCTGCGCATCCACCGCGCCTGCCACGAAATGGGCATCAAGACCGTCGCGGTCCATTCGACCGCCGACGCCGACGCGATGCACGTCCGCCTTGCCGACGAAACCGTCTGCATCGGCCCGCCGAGCGCCACGGAAAGTTACCTCAACATCCCGGCGATCATCTCGGCCGCCGAAATCACCCACGCCGACGCGATCCACCCCGGCTACGGCTTCCTCTCCGAGAACGCCCAGTTCGCCGAAATCGTCGAGTCGCACGGGCTGATCTGGGTCGGCCCCAAGCCCGAACATATCCGCATCATGGGCGACAAGGTCGAGGCCAAGCGCACCGCCGCGAAGCTCGGCCTGCCGCTCGTCCCCGGTTCCCCCGGTCCGCTCGAAACCATCGCCGAAGCCAAGGAAATCGCGGCCGAAGTCGGCTATCCCGTCCTGATCAAGGCGGCGTCCGGTGGCGGCGGGCGCGGGATGAAGGTCGTGCCCGACGAAGACCAGCTCGAAAGCCTGATGGCGCAGGCGGCCTCCGAAGCGCGCGCCGCGTTCGGCGACGACACGGTCTACCTCGAAAAATATCTCGACGACCCGCGCCACATCGAATTCCAGGTGTTCGGCGACGGCGAGGGCAAGGCAATTCACCTCGGCGAGCGCGACTGTTCGATCCAGCGCCGCCACCAGAAGGTCCTCGAAGAAGCCCCGTCTCCAGTCATCTCCCCCGAACAGCGCGCGCACATGGGCGGGATTGTCGCCAAGGCGATGGCCGACATGGGCTATCGCGGCGCCGGGACGATCGAATTCCTCTACGAGAATGGCGAATTCTACTTCATCGAGATGAACACCCGGCTTCAGGTCGAGCATCCGGTGACCGAAATGATCAGCGGCATCGACCTCGTGCGCGAGCAGATCCGCATCGCGCAGGGCGACGGCCTGTCGTGCGAGCAGGACCAGATCGAGCTCCACGGCCATGCCATCGAGTGCCGCATCAACGCCGAGGATCCCGAAACCTTCGTTCCCTCGCCGGGCCTCGTCAGAAACTATGTTGCCCCCGGCGGCATGCACGTTCGCGTCGATAGCGGGCTCTACGCCGGCTACCGCGTCCCGCCCTATTACGACAGCATGATCGGCAAGCTGATCGTCTATGGCAAGACCCGCGAGCGCTGCATCATGCGGCTGAAGCGCGCGCTCGAGGAGTTCGTCGTCGACGGCATGAAGACGACCATCCCGCTCCACCAGCGGATCATCCGCGACGAGGCGTTCCTCGAGGGCAACTACACGATCAAGTGGCTCGAGCGCTGGCTCGAGGAGCAACGCGACACCGCCGAATAGACTTCGCGCGCCGCCCGCCCTAGCCTGCCTCCGATAAGGCGCAGGGGAGCGGAAATCATGGCAACAATCGCGGCTCGCCGCGCCGGCGCAGGGACAGGGCTGGCGCTGACCCTCGCGCTGACCCTGCTCGTGCTGCTCAACTACATGGACCGCGGCGCAATCGCGATCGCCGCTCCGGGGCTCAAGACCGAACTGGGCCTGACCGCGACCGGCTTCGGCATCGCCGTCTCGGCCTTCGCCTGGATCTACGCCCCGGCACAATTCTTCGTCGGCTGGCTCAGCGACCGCTTCTGCGTCTATCGCCTCCTCGCCGCGGGACTTGTGCTGTGGGCGCTGGCGACGGTCCTGACGAGCTTCGTCGCCGGACTCGCGATGCTGGTCGCGCTGCGCGTCCTGCTCGGGATCGGCGAGGGAATCGCGTTCCCGGCCGCCTCGAAGATCATCGCCGCCAAGGTCGCGGGCAAGCACCGCGGCATCGCCAACAGCGCGGTTGCCTCGGCGCTCTACTTCGGCCCGGCGCTGGGGATTTTCGCCGGTGGCCTGATCATGGTTCACTGGGGCTGGCGGACGGTGTTCCTCAGCTTCGGCCTGGTCACGCTGCTGTGGCTCCTGCCCTGGCTGGTCATCTCAAAGTCGCACTGGCGCGATCGCCCCGCCGCGGTCGAGCGTGTCACGGTCGGGCGGGTGATGAAAGAGCGCGCGGTGTGGATGATGGGCATCGGCCATTTCGCCAACACCTACGCATTTTTCTTCCTGCTGGCGTGGCTACCGCTGTTCCTGGTCAAGACCCGCGGGCTGGCGGTGCTCGACATGACCCGGCTGCTGACGATCTTCTATCTCGTCCAGGCGGCTTCGGCGCTGTTCCTCGGCTGGCTGTCCGACCGGCTGGTGGCACATGGCCGTGACGAGGGTCGGTTGCGCAAGGGGCTGATGGCCGGCGCCCACCTGGGGACGGGGATCGCGGTGATCGGCTTGTCGACCGCCACCGACACCCCGCACATTGCCTTCTGGCTGCTGTTCGCAGCGGTTGCCGGGGGTCCGTCAGGGTCGAACGTCTATGCCATCGCCCAGATGTTCGCCGGACCCCGCGCCGCGGGAAGCTGGGTCGGGATCATGAACGGGTTGGGCAACTGCTCGGGGATCGTCGGGCCGATCCTCACCGGCATCATCGTCGACTCGACGGGCAGTTATTTGTGGGCCTTCTACGTTGCGGCCGGCTTGTCGATCGCCGGCGCATGCTGGTGGGCCTTCGCGATCCCGCCGGTGCGGCCGATCGACTTGGCCGAAGCCCAAGGCGACTGACGCACTCGCACCGCTCCGGTTCAGTCTCCGCGCGAAAGACCCGTTTCGGACCGTCATTCGCTCGCTGCCGGCTGATCGCCGCCATAGCTTGGCGGGATGTTTCAATCGGCCCTTCGCGAAGCGCGACTGCGACCCGCTGGTCCGGCGGCGCTGCCTGGGCGGCCGCTCGAACAGCAGCCGCGCGGGGTCATTGCAAAGGGGGCGCACGGCCGAAGAAACGGGCATGTTCTCGCCGGCTTCGATGCTGCGCGCGCCTTCTTCGCCACTTGCTTTGCCAAGGCTGATCCACGATGCGAAACCCTGTTCCTCGCCTACCTCGACCGCAACGCGCGCTGTATCGGGTTGGAGCGCCATGATGGCGACGAGGCCGGTGTCGAATGGCCCTTGCGCGCGATCCTGCTCGAGGCGGCACGATGCAACGCAAGCGGGCTGATCGTCGCCCATAATCACCCCAGCGGCGATCCGCGGCCGAGCGCGGGGGACTGCGCCGCGACGCGCCGTCTGGTACTGGCCGGCGATGCGATCGACGTGGCGCTTGTCGATCATTTGCTGTTCGCGGGCGCCGACTGTCTCAGCTTTCGCCGGATGGGACTGCTGTAGACGGTCGCTTATGCCCCGCAGCGATCGACCACACGCTGCCGAGGAGCGGCTTCGCTGCGGTCCACCGGTACGCGTTGTGGTAGAGGACGATCCCGACTGCGGCCGGCCACCGTCCCAAGCACATCGATCGACAACGGGACTAAATTTACCGAAAAATTAACAGAATTGGTCTTAGTCATCCTCCCGACGAGCCTCTTGAGGCGGGTGCTCAGTTTCTCGATTTTGATTGGCCAGAGCATAATGACGACCCAAGCCCAACGCAGCGCCACGGACGCGACGAAGGCAGACCCGAACCCGTTTCCACGCCGCTCGCAACGGGTAGCCCTCTCCGCCGAAATCGAATTGCGGCGATCCTTCAATGGCCGGTATCAAGTAACCGTGCGCGACTGCTCGCCGCACGGCTGCTGTATCAACCTTGTCGACCGCGTGGTGCTCGACGAGACGCTGTGGATCAAGCTGCCGGGGCTCGAGAGCATCGAGGGCTACGTCTGCTGGACTCAGGATTTCGTTGCCGGAATCGAGTTCCTCAAGCCGCTCCACCCGGCCGTGTTCGACATGCTGATGCAGCGCTTTCCCGCCTAGCGCCGCTGCCCCATCGGACGCCGCTCGGCAACCCATTTCGGGAGTGGTTCGGCCTCACCCACCTGACATTCGCGCCGAGCCGTGGCACTGCTCGCCCGTGCAGGCTCCGTCGGCGGGCCCGGTGGAGGAAGACGTGGCAGGATCAATCGGCGGCAGCACGTCGCACCGTCCGCTTCCCCCTCTGTCGCTCGGCATTGCCGCTTTCTCGACCATCGTCGAATGGTATGACTTCACCCTCTACCTGTATTTCGCGACCACCCTGTCGCGCGTGTTTTTCGGCGGCGGCGCGGGGTCGCTCGTCACGACGCTGGCCGGCTTTGCGGTCGCCTATCTGATGCGGCCGCTTGGCGCGCTCGTTTTCGGCCATGTCGGTGATCGCTTCGGGCGGCGGCCGATGATGCTTGCGTCGGTGGGAATGATGACCGCGGCGATGCTCGCCATTGCGCTGCTGCCGACTCGCGCCGCGATTGGTCCCGCCGCCGCGTGGCTGCTGCTCGCCTTGCGCTGCGTGATGGGGTTTGCGGTCGGCGGCGAATATACCGGTGTCGTGGCTTATCTGATGGAGGGTGCGCCGGACGGCAGGCGCGGGCTGATCACGTCGCTTGCCGCGGCGGCGAGCGAAGTCGGTGGGCTGCTGGCGGTTGGCATTGCGGCGCTGACCGTCGCTCATTTCGCGCCAGCCGAGCTCGACGCCTGGGGCTGGCGGATCCCCTTCCTGGTCGGCGCCGCGCTCGCCGCGACGGTTTGGATTGCCCGTGCCCGAGTGCATGAATCGCCCCAATTCCACCGCCAGCAACGCGCCGGCACCGTGCCCGACCGGCCCCTCGGCCACGCCCTCGCCAATCAGCGCGGCGGAATCGCGCGCGGCTTCGCCATTTCGGCGCTCGGCTCGATCACTTATTATGTCGGGATCAGCTACGTCCCTGCCTTCCTTGCCTCGATCGGCAAGATGGGGGAGGCCGCATCGCTCGGCCTTTCGACCATCGCCGCGGTGGCGGTAATCGGCGTCACGCCGCTGGTCGGACTGGCCTCCGATCGGTGGGGGCGGCGGCCCGTGCTGATATCGGTGTGCGCGCTGAGCGCCCTGCTGCCGATCACCCTCTTTTCATGGATGGCCAGCGGCTCGGCGGGCGCCGCCCTGTTCGGTGCGGTCATCCTGGCCGGCGTTGCGGGCGGGGTCAGCGCGGTCGGTGCGGTCGCAACCGCGGAGCAACTCGGCGGCGAAGCGCGGCTGACCGGGCTTGCCCTCGGCGCGACCGGAGCAACCGCGATCTTCGGTGGACTGACGCCGCTCGTCGCCCAGGTCGCGACCGAGCGCAGCGGCTGGCCATCGTTCCCAGGCGTGATGATCGCGGTCGTTGCACTGATCGTGCTGCCGGTGCTGTGGACCATGCGCGAGACAGCGCCGGGGCGGTCGCGGTGACTGGCATCGGCACCGCCGCCCGAACGATCCCTTGTCCGGATCGACTGCCCGAAGGCAAGATTACTTAGTGAATAAGTGGTCGGGGAGAGAGGATTCGAACCTCCGGCCCCTGCCTCCCGAAGACAGTGCTCTACCAGGCTGAGCTACTCCCCGACACGGGATCGCCGGACCGATGTCCGGTGCAGGGCGAGGGCGTCCCTAGCGGCGGGGGCGCAGCGACGCAAGCGCGCGCTTAGCGATCGAGCAGGCCAAGCCAATCCTCGTGGCGGACCAGCTTCGCGCGCGGCGCGCCGTCGCTTGCCGCGGCCGCCTCGGCGGCCTCGATCGTGCGCCAGTCGGCAAAGCTCGTCGCGCGTACCGAGCGTGAGACGAGCAGCGCGTCGAGTCCCTCGCCGCCGGGCTTGCCGCTGTCACCGCCGGGCGGCATTGCGGCAACGATCCGCTCGGCGATCTCGTAGCCGTCGGGGCGATTGGTGCCGATCGTCCCCGACGGCCCGCGCCGTGCCCAGCCGACCGCGTAGAGCCCCCCATGCTCCCCTCCAGCGTCGATCAGCCCCGCATCATTGGCGAAGCGCCCGCCGCGCTCGTCATAGGGGACGCCGTCGATCGGCGGGGTCGAATAGCCGATGCAGCTGACGACCAGCGACGCCGCGATGGCATAGGTCTCGCCGGTACCGATGCTGGCGCCGCTCTCGTCGAGCCGGGTTCGCTCGACGACCAGCCGTTCGGCCCGGCCATTGCCTTCGATCCGCACCGGGCGTGCGAAGAAATCGAATTCGATGCGCTTGGGCTTGTCCGCATCGAGCCCGGCGAACTCGCGCAGGTGGGCGACCGACTTGCGCACCCCGGGTTCGAGCGCGGCATCGGCCTCGGCATCAGGAAAATCGGCCGCGTCGGTGTGCGGGACGGCCGCCTCGAGATGCCCGAGCTCACCCAATTCCTTGGGGGTCATCGCGATCTGGTACGGCCCGCGCCGCCCGACCAGCGTGATCGTGCGGATCGCCGACCGGTCGAGCGCCGCGAGCGCGTGCGCGACGATGTCCGACCCCGCGAACTCGGCCCTCGTCTTGGACAGGATCCGCGCGACGTCGAGCGCGACATTGCCGTTGCCGATCACCACCGCGCTCGCCCCGTCGAGCGGCGGCGCCAGGTCGGCGAAGTCGGGGTGGCCATTGTACCAGCCGACGAACGCCGCCGACCCAACGACCCCCGGCAACTCCTCTCCTGCTATGCCCAACGGCCGGTCGCGCGGCGCGCCGGTTGCAAGCACGACCGCATCGTACAGCCCGCGCAACTCGGGAATCGTGACGTCCTTGCCGACCGCGACATTGCCGACGAAGCGCACGCCGTCCTCCTCGGCGACCTTGTCATAGCGGCGCGAAACGGCCTTGATCGACTGGTGGTCGGGCGCAACGCCGAAGCGGATCAGGCCATAGGGGACCGGCAGCCGGTCGATGAGGTCGATGCGGACGCCGTCGCCATAGGCCTTGATCAATGCCTCGACGGTGTAGAATCCCGCCGGGCCCGACCCGATCACCGCGACATGGCGCATCCATCCTCCCGTTGCGCGTGACGCGCTTATTTCTTCGATTTGTCCTCGAGCAGCAATTCGGGCCCCCTGGCCTTGAGCATCGCCTCGATCGGGCGCGCGAACAGTGCCAGCATCCCGGGCAGCATGATGTGGCAGCGGACCAGCGTCTCCTCGACCGCGATGGTGGCGTTGACCGCCGCGCCCATCGCCGAGACGGTCAGGTTGAGCGTGTCGCCCGACCAGCTGTGAACGACCTCGGCCGCGCCGCCGGGAATATGGTCCTTGAGCTTGTGGATGTTGCTGGCCAACCGCTCGCGCGCGGCGGCCTTGCCGAGGCTGTGGGGCAACGTGACGTCGATCGGGCGTTCCATTGTCCGGGTGTGGCGGGCCGGGCGGCGCTTTTCAAGCGCTTCGCGTCGTGTAGAGTTGGGCGGTGCGCTCGACCGCTTTCCTCGCCCTCGTTTCGATTGCCGTCGCGGTGCCGGCGCAGGCGCCGCGCTTCGACCCCGCCGCCGACTATGTGACGCCGGGCCAGGACGAGCCGGGTTACCGCGCCTGGGTCGCCGCCGATCCGTCGCGCGCCGCAGCCGTGGCGGGGTTCTACGCCTATCTGGCGCAGCGCGGAGTCGCCGGGATCGTCCCGTTGTGGCAGACCCTGCGCACGGCCAGCGACTGGCGGGCCTGCGCCGCGCAGCCGTTCGAAGTGCCGCCCGAAACATTGTGGCCCAACCTCGTCGAGACGCTCGCTTATGTTCGCGCTCATGTCGTGCCCGTGATCGGTCCGGTCGAGCCGGTCTCGGTCTATCGCAACCCCACGCTCAATGCCTGTGCCCATGGCGCGCCG
>JALYIX010000044.1 GCA_030775565.1 Pseudomonadota bacterium
GCCGCGCTCAAGCCGCAGCGAGTGACGCTTGCGGCGGGCAAGACGATCGATCTCAAGGTGCCCGCCGGGGTCGAGGACGGCGCCAAGATCCGTCTCGCCGGCCAGGGTCAGGAAGGGCCCGGCGGCAAGGGCGACGCGATCGTCCAGATCGAGATCGCCCCGCATCCCTTCTTCACTCGTGATGGCGCCAACATCCGGCTGACGCTGCCCGTCACGCTGAGCGAGGCCGTGCTCGGCGCGAAGGTCAAGGTGCCGACCCCCGATGGTCCGGTGATGCTGTCGATCCCCAAGGGCGCCACGTCGGGCAAGGTCATGCGGCTGAAGGAACGCGGCTTCACCGACAAGTCGGGCAAGCGCGGCGACCAGCTCGTCACGCTGGCGGTCGACCTTCCCGCCGGGGACGCCGCGCTCGAGGCGTTCGTCGCCAACTGGAGCGGCGGCGGCAACCCACGGGCGGCGCTCGGGGTTTGACCTTTCATGCGTAGCGTGTCCCCCCAGTCGCCCGAGGAACGGCGCAAGCGACTGGCGGAACTGAAAGCCAAGTTCGGCACCGACGTCGCCGAGAAGTTCAAACCGCAAGGGTCGGTGTGGGAAATCACCAAGCGGGTCGCGCTCGGTGTCTATTCCGACGGCTTCATCCACGCCGGCAATCTTGCGTATCTGGCGGTGCTGGCGCTGTTCCCCTTCTTCATCCTCGCCGCCGCCGTCGCCCATTTGCTCGGGCAGAGCCAGGACGCGATCCTGACGGTCAACAACGTCCTCCAGCGCCTGCCGCCCAACGTCTCCGACATCATGCGCGATCCCATTCGCGAAGTGCTGACCGTACGCACCGGGCCGCTGCTGTGGTTCGGTGGACTGGTCGGACTGTGGACCGCGGCGAGCTTCGTCGAGACGATCCGCGATATCCTGCGCCGCTCCTACGGCGTCCAATATTGCGCCCCTTTCTGGACCTATCGGCTAGGCTCGATCGCGCTGATCATGGGCGCAGTCATCCTGATGATGGTCGCGCTTGGCGCGTCGGTCGTGCTGTCGTCGATCCACGAGGCGGTGGTCACCTGGTTTCCGTTCGCTGGCGGCCTTGCGAGCATGCTCGGCCTCTATCGGCTCGTCCCCGCGCTGACCCTTTATGCGACCTTCTATTTCCTGTTCCTCGCGCTGACCCCGTCGCGCTACCGCAAGCTGACCTGCCGCAAATGGCCCGGCGCGCTGTTCGTGACCCTGTGGTGGCTCGCCGTGGTCGAACTGCTGCCGCGGATCATCGCCTGGTTCGGGGGTTACCAGAAAACCTATGGCAGCCTTGCCGGGGTGATGGTCGCGTTGTTGTTCTTCTTCTTTGCCGGGCTTGGCGTGACGATCGCCGCCGAACTCAATGCGGCACTGGCCGATGCCGGGGGCAAGGCGCTAAGGGGCGAAGTGTATAGCGGACCGTTCAGCGACGAGCTGGAAGTCGAGGAACCACAACCGGGCGAGGACGTCTCGCCCGATTTCGTCAGCCACCGCACGGTCGGCGCGAGCTTGAAGGGGAGTGAAGTATGAGCGGCCCAAACACGGCTGGACTGATGGCGGGCAAGCGGGGCCTGATCATGGGCCTCGCCAATGATCGCTCGCTGGCCTGGGGGATCGCCAAGGCGCTCGGCGGAGCGGGGGCGGAATTGGCCTTCACCTATCAGGGCGATGCGCTGGAGAAGCGCGTCCGCCCGCTTGCCGCCGAGTTGGGCTCCGACCTGCTGATCGACTGTGATGTGTCCGACATGGCCGCGCTCGACGCGGCGTTCGAGGCGCTCAAGGCGAAGTGGGACAGCCTCGATTTCGTGGTCCACGCGATCGGCTTCTCGGACAAGAACGAGCTTCGCGGCAAATATGTCGAGACGAGCCTCGACAATTTCCTGATGACGATGAACATTTCGGTCTATTCGTTCGTCGCGGTCGCCGAGCGCGCGCGGGCGATGATGAAGCCGGGCGGGTCGATGCTGACGCTCAGCTATTACGGCGCCGAGAAGGTCATCCCGCACTACAACGTCATGGGCGTCGCCAAGGCCGCGCTCGAGACGTCGGTCAAATATCTCGCCGCCGACCTTGGCCCCGACGGACTTCGGGTCAACGCCATTTCGGCCGGCCCGATCAAGACGCTGGCGGCGAGCGGGATCGGCGACTTCCGCTACATCATGAAGTGGAACGAGTATAACAGCCCGCTCCGCCGCAACGTGACGATCGAGGATGTCGGGGGGGCGGGGTTGTACCTCCTCAGCGACTTGGCGAGCGGCGTCACCGGCGAAATCCACCACGTCGACGCGGGCTACAACGTCATCGGCATGAAGGCCGAAGACGCCCCGGATATCTCGACCGTATGAGCCCCGTTTAGCGATCGACCCGCGCGCGAATGTTCACACATGTTCGCGGTAACGGCGACTTTATGCGCGGCACGTGTCGAGGCGAGAACGTCGTGTATTTGCCTGGTCCAAGCGCACCAGGATCAGGCGTCGCTCCTAGCATGAGCGGGCTGTTGTAGGACATAAAAATCGCCACCCCGGCCCGCGTAATGCCTTAGCCCGTGGCTGCCTCGGCGGTGGTGGGATCGATCGTGGCGCGCACTTGAGAAATGCTGTTGGCGGGGAAGCCGGCCGTCTCGGCATGTTGCCGGATGAGGTCCGCGCTCGGCGCTCGATAGACGCAGTAGATCTTGTCATCGGTGACGTAGCTGTGAACCCACTGAATGTCGGGCCCGAGCTGGCGGAGCACCGAGCATGATCCTTGCGACGCACCCTGAAGTTCCTGCGGACTTAGTTGTCCCGCTCCAGGCATTTCCCGTTCGATAACGAATTGTGGCATGGCACACCCCTTTCGCGGCGCCGAGACTGACGCTTTTCATGGCGGGAGTCCAGTGGTCGACGCAGGCGCGCCAGGAGGAACGCGCCGCACGACCTGACCGCGCCCACGCGGACCGCGATAGATTGCGACAGGCGTTGACGGTTCAGTTCGAAAACGGATCTTTCACGAGAATCGTATCCTCGCGCTGCGGACTGGTGCTCACCAGCGCCACCGGGCAACGGATCAGCTCCTCGATCCGGCGGACATATTTGATCGCCTGCGCCGGCAGATCCGCCCACGACCGCGCGCCCGCCGTCGTGCCCTGCCAGCCGTCGATCTCCTCGTAGATCGGCTCGACCCCGGCCTGGTCCGCGGCGTGCGCGGGGAGATAGTCGTAGGTCCGCCCGCCGATCCGATAGCCGGTGCAGATCTTGATCGTGTCGAACCCGTCGAGCACGTCGATCTTGGTCAGCGCGATGCCGGTGATGCCGCTCACCGCCGCCGCCTGCCGCACCAGCACCGCGTCGAACCAGCCGCAGCGGCGCTTGCGCCCGGTGACGGTGCCGAACTCGTGACCGCGCTCGCCGAGGCGCTGGCCGGTCTCGTCGTCGAGTTCGGTCGGGAACGGCCCGCTGCCGACGCGGGTGGTGTAGGCCTTGACGATGCCGAGCACGAAGCCGGCTGCAGATGGCCCCATGCC
>JALYIX010000045.1 GCA_030775565.1 Pseudomonadota bacterium
GGCCAGCGCCGCGCGCCACGGCCGCCACCCCTCGCGCCCCAGCAGCGACGGTTCGATCCACTCCGCCAGCTCGGGCGCGCGCTCGAGCCCGGTCAGCGCCAGCTCGCGCATCCGCCGGTTGGTGATCCCCTCAGTCAGCGGATAGACCGCCTCGCTCAGCGGCGGCTCGGCCCCCGTTTCGAGCACTTCGGGATGAACTATCTGCCACTCGTCGCCATAGGCTTCGAGCTTGCCCGACACGGTCCGCGCCTCGCCCAGCGGCAGCTGTTTTTTCGCCCAGCCGGGGTTGTTGAAGAAGGTCAGCGTGATCGTATTGCCCCCGCGGTCCGACGCGAAGATTCGCAGCGGCCCGCGCCCTGCCGACGACCGGCTGTCGAACGGCGTGACCTCGACGATCAGGATCCGCCCGAGCATCGCCCCGCTCGCCGCGGGCACGCGCAGCCGCTCGATCGTGCCCGTCGGCAGATGATAGGCGAGGGCGACCGCGCGGGTCAGGCCGAGCCGGGCGAGTTTCTTGGCGACGTCGGGGCCGACTCCCTTCAGCGCCTCGACCTCGGCAAACAGCGGATGAAGCACCTCGGGACGCATGCCCCCTCCTAGCGCGAAGCGGGCCGAGCGCCTACATGGGCGAACGATGACCCGCGGCGATCAGCGCCGGCGGGCTTTTTGGCATGGAGCCTGCCCCGATGGACGATGCGTCGCGCGCCCACAAATATCGCGCCTGGCACCGCGGCACGCGCGAGGCCGACATGATGATCGGCGGGTTTTTCGACGCGCACCACGAGCAATGGGGTGCGGAAGAACGCGCCTGGTTCGCCGACCTCCTCGATGAACAGGATGTCGACATCATGGCCTGGGCGATCGGAACCCTGCCGGTGCCCGAACGCTATCAGGGCCCGATGATGGACGCCCTTCGGCAGCTCGATTTTATCAAGGTGTACAAGTGACCGACACGCTGTCGCGCATTCTCAAGGCGGGTGAGCCGCTGACGCTGGCGGGGGTCCCGACGGGCTATCTGCCATGGCTCGCCGCCGACCTCGCCCGCGCCGCGCGCGATGGACGCGCGGTAATCCTTGCCGCCGACGAATCGGCGATGCGCGCTTTGGCCGATACGGTGCCGGTGTTCGCGCCCGAGATCGAAGTGCTGACCCTCCCGGCGTGGGACTGCCTGCCCTATGATCGCGCCTCGCCCGCGCTGCGCATTATGGCCGAGCGGCTGGCCACGCTGCAGTTGCTGCAGGAACCTAGGAAAGGCCCGCAACTCCTTGTAACCACGGCCAATGCCGCCGCCCAGCGGATGCTGACCCCGTTCCGTATCCGGCAACTCACCCGCCGCCTCGCCGAAGGCGAGCGGATCGACCGCGAGGCCCTGGTCAGGCTGCTCAGCGCCAATGGCTATCAGCGCACCGACGCGGTCCATGACGCGGGCGATTTCGCCGTCCGCGGGTCGCTCGTCGACCTGTTCCCGGCGGGCGAGACCAGCGCCATCCGGCTCGACTTCTTCGGCGACGAGATCGAGACGATGCGCCGCTTCGATCCCGCCGACCAGCGCACCACCGGTCCCGCCGAAGCCTTCACCTTGATGCCCGCCTCCGAGGCCCTGCTCGACGAGGACAGCGTCAAGCGCTTCCGTGCCCGCTATCGCGAGACATTCGGCGCCAACGCCACCGGCGACCCGCTCTACCAGGCGGTCAGCGAAGGCCGCCGCCTCGCCGGGATGGAGCATTGGCTCCCGCTGTTCGAGGACAAGCTCGGCACGCTGTTCGACCACCTCGGCGAGCATGACGTCATCCTGCGCGATCCCGGCGCCGACGGCTCGCACCAGGACCGCAGCGAGGCGATCCAGGATTATTTCTCCAACCGCGAACGCGCCATGGTCGCAGAACCGGGCAGCTATCGCCCGCTGCCGCCCTCGGCGCTCTACCTCAGCGAAAAGGAATGGCGCGGCGCGATCGAAGGCCGCCGCATCCACCGCGCCTCGACCTTCCCCGAGCCCGCCAGCGAGACGGTTCTCGACTTCGCCGTCGAGCCCGCGCGCGACTTTGCGCCCGAACGCGCGCAGAACGTCAACATTTACGAAGCCGTCGTCGAACAGACTGCCAAGCTTCGCAAATCCAGGCACAAGATCATTCTCGCCAGCTACAGTCGCGGCGCCCGCGAACGCCTCGCCGGGCTCCTCGCCGATCATGGCCTCGAGCGGCTGAAACAGGTCGACACGTGGCAGGAAGCGCTCGGCGCCAAAAGCGACGCGGTGCTCCTCGTCCTCCCCCTCGACCATGGCTTCACTACCCCCGAGGTCGCCGTCCTCACCGAGCAGGACATGCTCGGTGACCGCCTCGTCCGCCGCAAGAAACGGCGCAAGTCGGCCGACGCCTTCCTGTCCGAACTCGCGACCCTCACCCCCGGCGACCTCGTCGTCCACGCCGACCATGGCGTCGCGCGCTACGAAGGGCTCACCCAGATCAAGGTCGGCAAGGCGCCGCACGACTGCGTCGCGCTTGAATATGCCGGCGGCGACAAGCTCTACGTCCCCGTCGAAAATATCGACGTCCTGACCCGCTACGGCAGCTCGGAAAGCGAGAAGGCCCCGCTCGACCGCCTCGGCGGCGAAGCCTGGCAGCGCCGCAAGAGCCGCATGAAGGATCGCATCCGCGAGATCGCCGGCGACCTCATCAAGACCGCCGCGGTCCGCGCCACGAGGCCGGGCGCGCTGATCGAGATCGACGGCAGCTATGCAAGCTTCGTCGACCGCTTCCCCTACGAGGAGACCGAGGACCAGGACCGTGCGATCGAGGACGTCCTTGGCGACCTCGCCAAGGGCAGCCCGATGGACCGCCTCGTCTGCGGCGACGTCGGCTTCGGCAAGACCGAGGTCGCGCTCCGCGCCGCCTTTACCGCGGCAATGGCCGGCTACCAGGTCGCGCTGATCGGCCCGACGACCTTGCTTGCCCGCCAGCACTTCACCAACTTCGTCGAGCGCTTCAAGGGCTTCCCGATCGAGATTGGAAGGCTGTCCCGCCTGGTCACCGCCGCCGAGGCCAAGAAGACCAAGGAAGGGCTCGAAGCCGGGACCATCGACATCGTCATCGGCACCCACGCGCTTCTGGCAAAATCAATCAATTTCAAGAAGTTGGGCCTCGTCATTGTCGACGAGGAGCAGCATTTCGGCGTGACCCACAAGGAGCGGCTGAAGTCGCTCCGCGCCGACGTCCACGTGCTCACCCTGACCGCCACACCCATCCCGCGCACGCTCCAGATGGCGATGTCGGGCCTGCGCGAACTGTCGGTCATCCAGACCCCGCCGGTCGACCGCCTTGCCGTCCGCACCTACGTCACCCCGCGCGACCCGGTCGTGATCCGCGAGGCGCTGCTGCGCGAACATTATCGCGGCGGGCAGAGCTTCTACGTCGTGCCGCGCATCGCCGACCTCGCCGACGTCGAGGAGTGGCTGCGCGAGGAAGTCCCCGAAGTCCGCGCGATCACTGCCCACGGCCAGATGTCCCCGACCGAGGTCGAGGAGCGGATGAGCGCCTTCTACGACCGCAAGTACGACGTGCTGCTGTCGACCACGATTGTCGAAAGCGGGCTCGACATCCCGTCGGCCAACACCCTCGTCGTCCACCGCGCCGACCGCTTCGGCCTCGCCCAGCTTTACCAGCTGCGCGGCCGCGTCGGCCGGTCGAAGACTCGCGCCTACGCGTATTTGACCACCACCCCCGACCGCTCGATCACCGAAGGTGCCGACAAGCGCCTGCAAGTCCTCGCCAATCTCGACAGCCTCGGCGCGGGGTTCCAGCTCGCCAGCCACGACCTCGACATCCGCGGCGCGGGCAACCTCCTCGGCGACGAACAGTCGGGGCATATCAAGGAGGTCGGCTTCGAACTCTACCAGTCGATGCTGGAGGAGGCGATCCTCGAGATGAAGTCGGGCGGCAGCGAGCGGCGCGACGAATTCACCCCGCAGATCAGCGTCGAAGCGCCGATCCTCATCCCCGAAACCTATGTCCTCGACCTCGACCTCAGGATGGGCCTCTACCGCCGCCTCGGCGACTTGGACGACCGCCAGGACGTCGAAGCCTTCGCCGCCGAACTGATCGACCGCTTCGGCCCGCTGCCGCAGGAGACCGCCAACCTGCTCCAGATCGTCGAAACCAAGATCAACTGCCGCAAGGCGTGCATCGCCAAGCTCGACGTCGGCGCCAAGGGTGTGGTGGTGAGCTTTGTGCCCGAGGGCTTCCCGGACCTCGCCGGCCTGTTCGCCTACGTCGAGCGGCTGAAGGGCGCTGCCAAGCTTCGTCCCGACAGCAAGCTCGTGCTGTCACGCGACCTCGATAGCGACAGCAAGCGGTTGAGCGCCGCCGTCCAGCTTTCGCGCGGACTGGCGAACGTCCTGGCGGCGGGCAAGGCCGACGCGAAGAAGGAGCTCGAAGCGGCCTAGGCGGCCTCGAGCATCGACGCCCGAACGAACCGTTCGAGCTCCTCTTCGTCGAGCGCCCCCGCCCCCAGGAACCCTTGGTACGCGTCGCATCCCCATTCGGCGACCAGCGCCAATTGTTGGGTCGATTCAACGCCCTCGACGATGACCTTCAGATCCAGTTCGCGCGCCAGCCGGATCATCGCGCGGACCACGATGCGGTCGCGCTCACCGCCGACCAGGTCGGCGATCATCGCCCGGTCGATCTTGAGCGCATCGAGCGGCAGGGTCGTCAGATAGGCGAGACTGCAATAGCCGGTCCCAAAATCGTCGATCGCGATCTGCACGCCGGCGGCACGCAGGCTGGCGAGCCGCGCGGCCGCCGCAGGCTGGTCGACGATGAGGCTCGATTCGGTGATTTCGACCGTCACCCGCTCGGCCGACAAGCCCGCCGCGACGATCTCCTCCAGCAGCCAGCCGACATAGCCTTCGCGCATCAGGTCATCGGCGATGAGGTTGATCGACAAGCGCAACTGACGCCGCGCGCCAGCCCAACGCCCGGCGATCCCGAGCGCCTTTTTCTGCACGGCGCGCGACAGCCGCTCGCCAAGCCCGCTCGCCGCGGCACGGGCGAACAACAGGGTCGAATTCTCCTCCTCGTCCCAGCGCGCCAACGCCTCCACGCCGACCACCCGCCCGCTCGCCGGATCGATCTGCGGCTGGAAGCGAATGCTGAACGCGTTGGCTGCGATTGCCTGCTCCAGCGCGTGGTCGCGCGTCGGTCGGATTGTCGGCAGCCGAACGTCGGAGGCGCGCTTTCCTTGGCTGCCGGGCCAGAAATGAACAGTGGACATGGCAGCGGCTTGATCGAGCCGGGTGACGCGGCAAAGCGGTCAATTGCGCTCGCCCCAACGCGGGACAGTGGTACGCCCCGCGAAAATCCTTATGCTGAGCCCATGACCCGAGCCGTTCGCTCCTCCGCCGCACCCCGGCGCCAGCTCAGCGGCATTGGCCTCAATGCGTCCGGCACCAAGGTCGCGCAGGCGGCAGCGGCGATGCTGCGCAAGCGCTATGACTGGGCCGCGCCCGAGGAGGCCGACATCTTGGTCGCGCTTGGCGGCGATGGCTTCATGCTGCAGACGCTTCACGCCATGCTCGAGGCGGGCGAGCCGCGCCCGGTCTTCGGGATGAATCGCGGCACGGTCGGCTTCCTGATGAACGAATGGCGGCTTGACCAGCTTGCCGAGCGCATCGCCGGGGCCAAGCCGATCAAGGTCCAGCCGTTGACGATGACCGCGACCGATATCCGCGGCAAAGAGACCAGGCGGCCGGCGATCAACGAAATCTCCTTGCTCCGGGAAACGCGCCAGACCGCCAAGATCGAAGTGAGCGTCAACGGCCATGTCGTGCTGCCGGAACTGGTGTGCGACGGCGTGCTCGTGGCGACGCCGGCCGGGTCGACCGCCTACAATCTTTCGGCCCACGGCCCAATCCTGCCGCTCGCCGCGAAATTGCTGGCTCTGACCCCGATCAGTCCGTTCCGTCCACGCCGCTGGCAAGGCGCGATCCTGCAGGACGATGTCGCCATCCGCTTCCGCGTGCTCGACCCCGCCAATCGCCCGGTCTCGGCGGTTGCCGACCAGTTCGAGGTTCGCGACGTCGTCACCGTCGACGTCTGCCTGGCGAAGAGCCCGACGTTGACGCTGCTGTTCGACCCCGAGCATGCCCTGGACGAACGCATCGCAATGGAGCAATTCGCGCACTGAGGGTTGCAACCCCAAGCCGTCGCGCTAAAGGAAGCCTCGCTTCGCCCGACGAGGTGTTCCCCGGTAGCTCAGCGGTAGAGCGTTCGACTGTTAATCGAATGGTCGCCTGTTCGAATCAGGCCCGGGGAGCCACGTCGCGCGGGCTTTTTCGCGTCAGATTTGGGCCATTAGCGTCGCGTTGCCGCCAGCAGCGGTCGTGTCGATGCACGTCACGCGCTCGGTCGCGAAGCGCGCGACATAATGCGGACCGCCGGCCTTGGGACCGGTGCCCGACAGGCCCTCGCCGCCGAACGGCTGGCTTTCGACCACCGCGCCGATCTGGTTGCGGTTGACGTAGAAATTGCCGACGCGGGCGTTGGCCTCGACGAACTGGCGGGTGGTGTCGATCCGGCTCTGAAGGCCGAGCGTCAGGCCATAGCCGGTGGCATTGATCGCCGCGACGACCTTGCCGAGATCGCCCGATTTCCAGCGGACGACGTGCAGCACCGGCCCGAAATGCTCGCGGTCAAGCTCGGCGAGGTTTTTGATTTCGACCATTGTCGGCGCGACGAAATGCCCGGGCCGCCCCGACACATCGAGCTTGGCGAGCAGCTTGCCACTGCGCTCCAGCCCGGCGATGTGCGCGTCGAGCGCGGCCTTCGCCTCGGCGTCGATCACCGGCCCGACGTCGGTCCTCAAGTCTCGCGGATCTCCTATGCTAAGTGCCTGCATTGCACCGGCAATCATCGCCAGCATAGTGTCCGCTACCTCGTCCTGAACGAACAGCACGCGCAGCGCCGAGCAGCGCTGTCCAGCGGACTGGAACGACGAGGCGATGACGTCGCGCGTCACCTGCTCGGGCAACGCCGACGAATCGACGATCATCACATTCTGCCCGCCGGTTTCGGCGATCAGCGGGATGATCGGGCCGGGCCGCTCGGCCAGCCCGCGGTTGATCGCGCGCGCCGTGTCGGTCGATCCGGTGAAGGCAATCCCCGCGACAAGCGGATGCGCGGTCAGCGCCGCGCCGACCTTGCCGTCGCCCGGCACCAGCTGGACGACCTCGCGCGGAATGCCGGCGGCATGCATCAGCTCGATCGCCAGCGCGCCGATCAGCGGCGTCTGCTCGGCCGGCTTGGCAAGGGCGGCATTGCCCGCCGCGAGCGCAGCCGCGACCGGGCCGATGAAGATCGCCAACGGGAAATTCCACGGGCTGATGCAGGCGAACACGCCGCGCCCATGAAGCCTGAGCTCGTTACTCTCCCCGGTCGGTCCGGGCAGCACGGTCGGCCGATCGAACTTGGCGCGCGCTTCGGCGGCGTAAAAGCGCAGGAAGTCGACCGCCTCGCGCACTTCCAGGATCGCGTCAGGCAGAGTCTTGCCCGCCTCACGGATGCACAGCGAATAAAATTCCTCGCGATGCTGCTCGAACAGGTCTGCCGCGAGGTCGAGTAGCCCACCACGCTCGATCCCGCCAAGCGCGTCCCACGCCGGCTGTGCCGCCGACGCCGCCCGCGCCGCCGCATCGACTCCCTCCGCCGTCGCGTCGCATACGGCGCCCACGATCAGCCGCGGGTCGAACGGCGACTGGATTGAATAGGGCGCGGCAGCCTGCCCGAACGTCGGCTTGGCCTGCCAACGGCGCTGCTCGAGGCTGGTGAGCCGCACCAGCAAAGGTTCGCGCACGAGCGGATCGCCAAGGTCGCACCCCGCGCTGTTCCTGCGCCCAGCTCCAAAAATCGCTTTGGGCAACGGAATCGCGGTGTTTCGTTTCGGCTGGAGGGCGCCAAGCTCGGCGACCGGATCGCGCACCAGGGCGTCGAGCGGGACTTGCTCGTCGGCGATGCGGTTGACGAAACTAGAATTGGCGCCGTTTTCGAGCAGCCGCCGGACGAGGTAGGCGAGCAATTCCTTGTGGCTCCCGACCGGCGCATAGATCCGCACCGGGGTCTGCGCCTCGCCGCGCTCGCGCTCGAGCCGGGCCAATTCCTCGTAGAGCCCCTCGCCCATCCCGTGGAGCCGCTGAAACTCGATCGGCTTGGCCCCGGCCAGCGCCTTCACCGCCCCGATCGTGTTGGCATTATGCGTCGCGAAGGCGGAATCGATGACGTCATCCGCTGCCAGCATCGCCTTGGCGCAGGCGAGATAGGACACGTCGGTCGCGACCTTGCGCGTGAACACCGGATAATCATCGAGCCCGGCGACCTGCGCCGCCTTGATCTCGCTGTCCCAATAGGCGCCCTTGACCAGTCGTACCATGAAGCGCCGGCCATGCTTGCGCCCCAGCGCCGCAACCCAGTCGACGAGTGGCACCGCCCGCTTGCTGTAGGCCTGGACCGCGAGTCCGAACCCCCTCCAGCCAGTGGCAAACAGCGTATCGTCCGCAGAAAGCGCTTCGATGAGATCGAGCGACAGCTCAAGCCGATCGGCTTCCTCGGCATCGATCGTGAAGTGGACGTCGGCCGCGCTCGCCTTGGCCGCGAGCTCGCGCAGCACCGGCAGGATCGATGCCTTTGCCTCCCCGGCATGGGTAAATTCATAGCGCGGATGGAGCGCCGACAGCTTGACCGAAATGCCCGGCGCAACGCGGTACCCGCCCGTGGCCGACGCCGCGATCCGATCGAGCGCGTCGGCGTAGGAGCGCGCATAGCGCGCCGCATCCCCATGCGTCCGCGCGGCCTCGCCGAGCATGTCGAAACTGTGGCTGATCCCTCGCGCCTGTTCCGGCCGGGCATTGGCCAGCGCCTCGTCAATCGTCCGGCCGAACACGAACTGGCCGCCAAGGATTTTCATCCCCTGCCCGACCGCGGTGCGGATGACGGGTTCGCCGAGCCGCCCAACCGCACGCCCCAAAGCCGCGCGCCAGCCCTCGCTGCGGTCGTTCGCTCCGTCGAGCACCTTGCCCGTCAGCAGCAGCGAGATGGTCGCCGCATTGACGAAGGTCGAGCGCGACCCACCCAGTTTCTCCGCCCAGTCGGGCCCCGACAATTTGTCATGGATCAGCTCGTCGGCGGTCTCGGCATCGGGGATCCGCAAGAGCGCCTCGGCGAGGCACATCAGTGCCACCCCCTCCTCGCTGCCAAGGTCGTAGGCGTGCATGAAGGCATCGAGCCCGGCCGGCTTGTGCGCCCGCACCCGTTCGACCAGCGTCCGCGCGATTGCGCTCGCCACCGGCGCTGCAGTCGCGGGCAGTGTCGCCTGCTTCAGCCGCTCGGCAACCACCGCCTCTTCGTCAGGGCGATACGCTGCCCGGAGCGCGCTGCGGTCGATCATCGAAGCTAGACCAGCGCTCCGTGGCACTGCTTGTACTTCAGTCCCGACCCGCACGGGCACGGCGAATTGCGGCTTTCCGGTGCTTGCACCTCCCCCTGCGGACCGTTGCCCAGCGGCATCGCCGGCTGGGGCGATTGCAATGGCGGCAAGGTCGACAGGATCGCTCCCGTACCGGCGTCCATGTCGTACGAATTGTCATCGCCCGACAGAGGATCGATGTGGCTGGTGATGAAGTCGGGCAGCTCCATCGGCGGCGGCTCCAGCGTCAGCTGCGCGCGCATCAGCACCCGCGTCACATCCTCGCGGATCGCGATCAGCAGCCGCTCGAACAGCAGGAACGCCTCCTGCTTATATTCGTCGATCGGCTTCTTCTGGGCATAGCTGCGCAGGTGGATGACCTGGCGCAGCGCGTCGAGCGTGGCGAGATGCTCCTTCCAGAAATGGTCGAGCGTCTGGAGCAGCACGCTCTTCTCGACCTGGATCCAGTGGTCTGGCTCGACCGTGGCGATCTTGTCGGCCATGATCTGGTCAGCCTCGGCCTGGACGCGCTCGGCGATCATCTCTGGCTCGACCGCTTCTTCGCCGAGCCACGCGTCGATCGGCGGGGTGATGCCAAGCACCACCTCGACGCTCTCCTTGAGGCCGGCGACGTCCCATTGCTCGGGATAGGTACCCGGCGGGCAATGCGCCGCGACGATGCTCGCCACTGTCTCGGCGCGCATGTCGGTCACGACCTCGCTGACATGCTCTGAATCCATGATGTCGGCGCGCTGCTCGTAGATCACCTTGCGCTGGTCGTTCATGACGTCGTCGAACTCGACGACCTGCTTGCGGATGTCGTAGTTGCGCGCCTCGACCTTCTTCTGAGCGGTCTCGATCGCCTTGGAGATCCATGGGCTGACGATCGCCTCGCCATCCTCCAGATTCTTGTTCATCAGCCGGGCGAACATCGTCTGCGGGCCGAAGATTCGCAGCAGATCGTCGTCGAGGCTCAAGTAGAAGCGCGACAGACCCGGGTCGCCCTGTCGCCCCGACCGACCGCGCAGCTGGTTGTCGATGCGGCGACTTTCGTGGCGTTCGGTGCCGAGCACGAACAGCCCGCCGACCGCCAGCACGCGCGCTTTCTGCTCGGCGACCTCGGCTTTGATGCGGGTGATCGCAGCGTCGCGCTCGGGCCCGGCGGGCATGTTCCTAAGCTCGTCCTCGATGCGGAAATCGACGTTGCCGCCGAGCTGGATGTCGGTCCCGCGCCCGGCCATGTTGGTCGCGATCGTGACCGCGCCCATCGACCCGGCCTGGGCGACGATATGCGCTTCCTGCTCGTGGAAGCGGGCGTTCAGCACTTCATGCTGGATGCCGCGCTGGTTCAAGAATTCGGACAGCATTTCCGACTTCTCGATCGACACGGTGCCGACCAGCACGGGCTGGCCCTTCTCCTTGCGCTTGGCGATCTCATCGGCGATCGCGGCGAACTTGTCGGTGATGTTCTTGTAGAATTCATCGTCCTCGTCGACCCGCTGGACGTCGACATTGGTCGGGATCGAGACGACATTCATCTTGTAGATGTCGAAGAATTCGGGCGCCTCGGTCAGTGCCGTGCCGGTCATCCCCGACAGCTTTGGGTACATCCGGAAGAAGTTCTGGAAGGTGATCGACGCGAGCGTCTGATTCTCCGGCTCGATCGCCACGCCCTCCTTGGCCTCGACCGCCTGATGCAAGCCATCGGACCAGCGCCGCCCGTCCATCATCCGCCCGGTGAACTCGTCGATGATGATGATCTTGCCGTCTTTTTCGATATAATCGATGTCACGCTTGAACATCTTGTTGGCCTTCAGGGCCTGGTTCAAGTGATGCACCACCTGCGTGTTGGTGACGTCATAGAGGTTCGCCCCCTCGATCAGGCCCTGCGCCTCGAGCATCCGCTCGGCCTTTTCGGTGCCGTCCTCGGTCAGCACGATCGACTTCTGCTTCTCGTCGAGCTCGTAATCATCCTCGACGAAGGTCTTCACGATCGCGTCGGTCGACATGTAGAGTTCGGACTTGTCGTCGGTCGGGCCGGAGATGATCAGCGGCGTGCGCGCCTCGTCGATCAGGATCGAATCGACCTCGTCGACGATCGCGAAATTGAACGGCCGCTGGACCATCTGGTCGCGGCTGTATTTCATGTTGTCGCGCAGATAATCGAAGCCGAGCTCGTTGTTGGTGCCGTAGGTGATGTCGCTGTTGTAGGCGTCCTGCCGCTCCTGGTCGGAAAGGTTGGGAATGATCACGCCGACGGTGAGCCCGAGGAAGCGGTGAACCTGCCCCATCCACTCGGCGTCGCGCTTGGCGAGGTAGTCGTTGACCGTAACCACGTGCGAACCCTTGCCGGGCAGCGCGTTCAAATAGGAGGCGAGTGTCGCGACGAGCGTCTTGCCCTCGCCGGTGCGCATTTCGGCGATCTCGCCGCGATGAAGCGCGATGCCGCCGATCAGCTGGACGTCATAATGGCGCTGGCCGAGCGTCCGCTTGGCCGCCTCGCGCACCGTCGCGAAGGCTTCGGGAAGCAGGTCGTCGAGGCTTTCATTGTTCGCCAGCCGCTCGCGGAAGCGGGCCGTCTGGTTGCGGAGTTCGTCGTCGCTCATCGCCACCATTGCCGGCTCGAACGCGTTGATCGCATCGACCGTCTTGCCGAGGCTGCGGACGTACCGGTCGTTGGACGATCCGAAGATATTCTTGGCAAGGGCGGCGAACATAGACTTCCTCTTGGGGACGCGCGCAGCGGATCGCGCATTTCAGGCAAGGCAAAGGGCTCGCCCGAAGGGGCGAAATCTGCGCTGCGATGTAGGGTTGGCCCCTGCCTTAGTCAATTCGCGCGGCGGCCGACCGTCGGCTCAGAGCTGTTGCTCGATCCACTGCTGGATCTGGCTGCGCGGCGCAGCGCCCACCTTGGTCGCGACCGGCTCGCCGTCCTTGAACAGCAGCATCGTCGGGATCCCGCGGACGCCATATTTGCCCGGCGTCTCGGGATTCTCGTCGATATTGATCTTGACGATCGAAATCTTGTCGCCGAGCGCGCCCGAAATCTCCTCGAGCGCGGGCGCAATCATCCGGCACGGCCCGCACCATTCGGCCCAGAAATCGACCAGCACCGGGGTCGAGGACGACAGCACGTCGGCCTGGAAGCTCTGGTCGGTGACGGATTTGGTGGCCATGGAATCGGACTCCGGATTAAGGGTTGGACCCGCATATGGGGGTTCGGAAGGCGCGGCTCAACCGGGCAGCGTGATGAGGCGCGGCGCCGCGGTGTAAAGCAGGTTCGCTTCGACCCGACGGTCGGGAAAGATCACCCGCAGCGCTTCGGCATAGGCATTCATCTGCGCGAGGTGGCTCGGCGGCACGTCCGCCAGCGAGGACGGCGCATTGCGCCCGGTCTTGTAGTCGATCACTCGAACAAGCGTCTCGCCGACGCACAGCCGGTCGACCGTCCCGGCGATCACCCGCCCGTCGCCAAGCGTCGCCGCGATCGGCGCCTCGGCGAGCGAGTCTGTCCCGAACAGCCCGGCAAACTCGGGACGCTCGA
>JALYIX010000046.1 GCA_030775565.1 Pseudomonadota bacterium
GCAAAGCGCCGCGGCGGGGGCCATCGCCGGGACCGACACGATCCTCGGCGTCCTCCCGCTCGGCACCTTGAACCACCTCGCGCGCGACCTCGGCATCCCGTTCGACCTCGACCAGGCAGCGGCGATCATCGGCGCGGGCCACGAGCAGCGGATCGACGTCGCCGACCTCAACGGCCGCACCTTCGTCAACAACAGCGCCCTGGGTCTCTACCCGCTGATGGTGGTCGACCGCGACGCTCAGCAGAAGCGCCTCGGCCGCTCGAAGAAGCTCGCCATGCTCGTCGCCGCGGCGCGCACCCTCGCCCGCTTCCGCCACGCCCGAGTGACGATCTGCGCCGAGGGCGAGCGCCTCGCGATCGAGACCCCGCTGCTGTTCGTCGGCAACAACGACTATGACGTCGCGCTGCCCAGCCCGGGCAAGCGCGCCAGCCTCGCCGACGGCAGATTATGCGTCCTCGCGCTGCGCAAGAAGGGCCGCCTCGGCCTGGTGGCGGTCGCGCTGCGCACCCTCTTCAACCGCGCCCGCGACGACGACATGATCCGCCTCGACGCGGTCGAGCAACTGCGCGTCGAAAGCCATCGCAGTCATTTGACCGTCGCGATCGACGGCGAGACCGAACGGCTTGCCGGCCCGCTCAACTACTCGATCCGCAAGGCCGCGCTGCGAGTCATGGCGCCCGTCGCACCGCCGGCCTCCTCCCAGGCGTGACGACCGCGCGGGCCTGACCCCCTCCGCCTGTCGCATTCGCGCCACCGCCGACCCAAAAAATTGACGTCGGGTTAATTTTCCATCTTGCGGTTTCCGCCAGTTAAGCCACTATCACTGGTGTCACGGCGGGGGCCTATCTCAACACCTAGTGGTTGGGGCCGAAGATCTCTATCTTCGGTCAAGGCGCTTTGCGGCCCTGTGGATATCGGGGAGCGAAGCAAGAAAATGGCTCGCGGCGGGGCAAAAAGGCGTAGGCTCGCACCATGGTCGCGAGTCGAACATTAGTAGAACAGGGCGAGGCTGCGGCCGCGCCAGAAGCACAGGAGCCGGCAATGGATTTCGCAAGCAGCAACTCGGTCGATGCGGGCGATGTCACCAGCGCGGTGCGCGACAGCCACACGATCGACCGCCGCGCCTTCAACGTCGTCACCGACCCGTCGCGTGACGCGCTCCTCACCGATTTCGGCAAGGACACGCTGCGCGACCGCTACCTGCTCCCGGGCGAAAGCTTCCAGGACCTGTTCGCGCGAGTCGCCTCGGCCTATGCCGACAACCAGGACCACGCCCAGCGCGTCTACGACTATATCTCGAAGCTGTGGTTCATGCCCGCCACCCCCGTCCTCTCGAACGGCGGCACCGGCCGCGGGCTGCCGATTTCCTGCTACCTCAACAGCGTGTCGGACAGCCTCAACGGCATCGTCGACACGTGGAACGAGAATGTCTGGCTCGCCTCGAAGGGCGGCGGCATCGGCACCTACTGGGGCAATGTCCGCGGCATCGGCGAGCCGGTCGGCCTCAACGGCAAGACCAGCGGCATCATCCCCTTCGTCCGCGTGATGGATTCGCTGACCCTCGCGATCAGCCAGGGTTCGCTGCGTCGCGGCTCGGCCGCCTGCTACCTCGACATCTCGCACCCCGAGATCGAGGAATTCCTCGAGATCCGCAAACCCTCGGGCGACTTCAACCGCAAGGCGCTGAACCTCCACCACGGCGTCCTCGTCACCGACGAGTTCATGGAAGCCGTGCGCAACGGCGACGAATTCATCCTCCGCAGCCCCCGCGACCAGACCGAGCGCGGCAAGGTCGACGCCCGCTCGCTGTTCCAGAAGCTGGTCGAAACCCGCCTCGCGACGGGCGAGCCCTACATCATCTTCATCGACCAGGTGAACCGCTCGATGCCCAAGCACCATCGCGACTTGGGGCTCAAGGTTACGACTTCGAACCTTTGCTCGGAAATAACCCTTCCCACCGGCAAGGATCACCTCGGCGCCGACCGCACCGCGGTCTGCTGCCTCTCCTCGCTCGGCCTCGAAAAGTGGGACGAGTGGAACGGCGACAAGGACTTCATCGAGGACGTCATGCGCGTCCTCGACAATGTCCTCAGCGACTATATCGCCCGCGCCCCCGACGAAATGGCGCGCGCCAAGTACAGCTGCGAGCGCGAACGCTCGGTCGGCCTCGGCGTGATGGGCTTCCACAGCTTCCTCCAGGCGCGCAACATCCCGTTCGAAGGCGCCATGGCCAAGTCGTGGAACTTGAAGATCTTCAAGCACATCCGCGCGCAGGTCGACGAAGCCTCGATGATGCTCGCGCAGGAGCGCGGCCCCTGCCCCGACGCCGCCGACATGGGCGTGATGGAGCGCTTCAGCTGCAAGATGGCGATCGCGCCGACCGCGTCGATCTCGATCATCTGCGGCGGCACTTCGGCGTGCATCGAGCCGATCCCGGCCAACATCTACACCCACAAGACGCTCTCCGGCTCCTTCTCGATCAAGAACCCGTATCTGGAAAAGCTCCTCCAGGAGAAGTCGAAGGATAGCGCCAACGTCTGGAACTCGATCCTCGAGCAGGGCGGCAGCGTCCAGCACCTCGACTTCCTCAGCCAAGACGAGAAGGACACCTATAAGACCAGCTTCGAGATCGACCAGCGCTGGCTGCTCGAGCTGTCGGCCGACCGCACCCCCTACATCGACCAGGCGCAGTCGCTGAACCTGTTCATCCCGGCCGACGTCGACAAATGGGACCTGATGATGCTCCACTTCCGTGCCTGGGAGCTCGGCATCAAGTCGCTCTATTACCTGCGCTCGAAGTCGGTCCAGCGCGCCGGGTTCGCCGGCGGGGTCGAAGCCGACAACACCGCCGAAGCCCCCAAGATCGAACTGGCCTCGACCGACTACGACGAATGCCTTGCCTGTCAATGAAGCCGCGCCTGGTTTAGTCGCCCGCGCCTTACAGTCGTTCGGAGTCGTCAGTTCATGCTAACCCGCCAGGCCAAGGCCCTGTTCTACACCCTCAGCGGGCCCGTCATGGCCGCCAACGGCGCGCGTCACCGCCTGGCCGGCGCGCCCAAGGGGCTGGCGCGCGCGCATCTCGGCCCGGGACAGAACAATTACATCGACGGCTGGGTCAACTGCGACGCCAACATCTTCACCGGCAAGGCCGACCGCTGGGTCGACCTGCGCAACCCGTTGCCTTTTCCCGACAATTCGCTCGACGCGGTTTATTCGCACCATGTCGTCGAGCATCTGCCCGACATGGACGCCCATTTCCGCGACGTCCTGCGCGTGCTGAAACCAGGCGGCGTCTATCGCATCGGCGGTCCCGATGCCGACGAGGCGATGAGCCGCTATCGCGCGCGCGACCTCGCCTGGCTCGGCAACTGGCCCGACGAGCGGCGCAGCCCCGGCGGTCGCCTCAGCAACTTCCTGTTTTGCAGAGGCGAGCATGTCTCGCTGCTGACCGAAGATTTCCTGCGCGAATTGCTCGAGGATGCGGGCTTCACTGGCATCGCGCGCACCGCCCCGCGCCAGTCCGGCCATTCCCGGCTGTTCGCTGACGTCTTCCCGTTCGAGGAGGAACCCTCGCCCCATCCGATGACGGTCGTGGTCGAAGCGGCGAAGCCATGACCCCCGCCAACCTCCTCTTCACGCTCGTCGGGGCGGTGGCGCTGATCGCCGGGCTCGTCACCCTCTTCCGCCCCGCCTGGGTCCGAGCCCTGTTCGGCATCAAGCCGTCCGAGCCCGCCCAGTACGGCCTGCTCATCGCCGGCATGATGCTCGCCGCGTTCGGCCTGCTGCTCGGCGGCTTTGCGATCGGCTATTCGACCGTCAAGCCGCTCGACATGAACCTGGCGATGGAGACCCCCAAGTGAAGCTTCGTCGCTACCACCGCTGGCTCGTCCTGCCGTTCGGCCTGATCCTCTTGTGGGTCGCGCTGACCGGCATCGCGATGCAGGCGCTCGACATTTACGACAAGGGCCTGTTCCCGGCCGGGGACAGCCCGCGGCTGATCGCCCCCGCCCGCGCCCATGAGCAT
>JALYIX010000047.1 GCA_030775565.1 Pseudomonadota bacterium
CGCCATGCGCACGGCCTCTGCTTCGAGCCCGAACTTGCCGTTACCTTGCGCCGCTTGGTGACGAGCAAGACGCTTGCACTGGACAGGGTCCGTCAATCGGGTGAGATACGCTTGCCAATCTAACGACAGGAACGACGAATGAACGATGATCTGGTCGACGGAACGACGCAGCAGACACCCCAGCGTTACGTCGGAGCGGCGATTGCCATCCACTGGATCAGCGCGCTGCTGATCATCAGCCAGGTCCTGATCGGGCTGAAATTCGCCGATATGCCCAAGGGGCCCGAGCGCGCCGACCTGTTCACCTGGCACAAGACGATCGGGGTCACGATCCTGCTGCTCGCGGTGGCGCGGATCGCGGTTCGGCTGATGAACCCGCCGCCGCCACTGCCGACGATGATCCCCCACTGGCAGCGCCTCGCCGCCGCGTGGAGCCATCGCTTGCTCTATTTCTTCATGTTCGCGCTGCCGCTGACCGGGCTGATGATCATCTCCGACCATGCCAAGAACGGCATGACCACGCTGCTCGGCGGGATTCCCTTCCCGGTCATCCCGGTCGCGATCCCCGACGAGGTCCACGGCCTGCTCGCCTGGGGCCTGATCGGCTTGCTCGCCCTGCACATCGCCGCCGCGCTCAAGCATCAGTTCATGGATGGCCCGATCGTCTCGCGGCGCATGTCACCCTTCGGACCCGGCCCGACGCGGATCGACTGACGGCATCAGCAGCGCCATCGCGCCGGCGATCGCGGCGAGGACCGCGGCGGCGAGGAACATCGCCGAGGCGCCGTCGCGGTCCCAGATCAGCCCGGCTCCAAGGCTCCCCAGCAGCGAGGCGACCCCTGAGACGAAGAAGAAGGCGCCGAAGCTCGTCGCCCGCCTTGCCTCGCTCGCGGCGTCGGCGATCATCCGGCTGAAGATGCCCTGGGTCAGCGCCATGTGCCCGCCCCACAGGACGACGCCCAAGCCGACGATCCACCAGTTGCTCGACCCCGCAAGGACCAGGTCGGCGACGACCAGCAGGCCGATCCCGGCGACGAGGATCGAGCGCGGCGCCATCCGGTCGCTGAGGATCCCGGCCGGATAGGCGAGCAGCAGATAGGCGAGGTTGAACAGCGCCAGGACCAGCGGGGACCAAGCCGCCGACACGCCAGCGTCCATCGCCTTCAAGATCAGGAAGCTTTCCGAAAAGCGCGCCAGCCCGAACAGGAAACCGACCCCGATCAGCCGCTTGACTGCCGGATGGAGCGAGCGAAATCCCGCCCACTTCATCTTCGCCTTCAATGCCCCATGCGGCCCCGCCTCGCGCAGCATCGCCCAGGCGAACAGGAAGGACAGCAAGGCCGGGATCGTCGCGATCCAGAACACCTTGCGGATGTTGCCGGCGAACAGGAACATCAGCCCGACCGCGACCAGCGGGGCGAGGAACGCGCCGACCGTATCCATCGACTGGCGCAGCCCGAACGCCCGGCCGAGCAGGGCAGGCGGGGTTTCGTCGGCGATCATCGCGTCGCGCGGGGCGCCGCGGATGCCCTTGCCGATGCGGTCGACGAAGCGCGCACCGAGCACCGGGATGACCCCGCTGGCGAGCGGGAACAGCGGCTTCGACAGCGCCGCCATGCCATAGCCGAGCAGCACCCACGGCTTGCGCCGCTGCTGGCGGTCGCTGAGTGCGCCCGATCCCAGCTTGGCCATATTGGAGGTAGCTTCCGCGAACCCGTCGAGCGCGCCCATCGCCGCGACGGGCAAACCGAGCGTGACCGTCAGGAAGGCAGGTAGCAGCGCATGATAAATCTCGCTCGACAGGTCCATCAGCAGGCTGACGATGCCGAGTACCCAGACGGTCCGGGGGAGGGCAGGGGGCGGGGCAGGGGGCAAGCTCATGCGCTGTTTGAGCAGCCCGGGCGCAGATGCGCAACCGTGGTTTCGCTACGCAATTGTCATCGCGGCAGAATGATTGCATAGTCGCAACATGTGGAACTCCTCTTCGCCCCAAGCCGTCGCCCAGCGGCTTGCGACCTTGTTCGAAACGCTCGACGAGCGCAGCGCCACCGACCGCGCCGAGCGGGTTACCCGCGCCTTGCTCGCGGCCGTCGCGAGCAAGGAGCCAGCAACCCTCGGCGAGGTCGCCAAGGCGGCCGGGCGAGGCGCCCCGGCGACGAGCCGGGCGGTCGACGCACTGGTTCGCGCTGGATTGGTCGATCGCTCGCCCGATCCGGAAAACCGCCGCCGTCTCGCGCTTCGCCTGACCGAAGAAGGGCGCGCATTGATCGACCAGCGCGGCACCGCCGGGGGTACGCTGGTCAAGCGCATCGGCCGTCTCGCCCAGTCCGAACTGCGCGCCGTCGAACGCGCCGTCGAAATTCTCGAACGCCTGCCCCGCTAGGCTCGCGGCGCCGTTAGGGGTTATTTGCCGGCGTTCTCACGCCGCGTCGCCCAGCCCTCCTTCGCCGCCGCCGAACGGTCGGTCGAGCGGCCCGAGCCCGACTCCGTGCCGCCACCGCTGCGCGCATTGACCGTTCGCCAGGCGCGCTCCTCGGCCTCCTTCTTGCCGACCCCGCGCTTCTCATAGCCTTGCTCGATATGCTCGGCCTGGCGCTTCTGTTTGTCGCTATAGGCGTCCTTGTCGCCGCGTGGCATAGGCAATTCCTCGACTGAAACCGGGGCGAAAACGTCCGGGCCCGGGCGGGGTTGCGTGGATCGGGAACAGGGGCATCGCCATGCTGACGCTATTGCTCGTGACGCTCGCGGCTGCCGCTCTTGCCTATGCCGCGCTGCTCCTGCGCGGCGCCATCGCGAGCAACCAGGTCGTGCCGCGGCTCGAACCGATCCTGCTCGGCGCGATCACCAATTTTCTCGACACGCTGGGCGTCGGGTCGTTCGCGCCGTCGATGGCGTGGATGCGCTTCCGGCGGTTGGTGCCTGACCGGCTGATCCCGCTGACGATGCTCGCCGGCTATATCCTGCCTTCGGTGGCGCAGGCGCTGATCTTCCTCGTCCTGCTCGGGGTTCGGGTCGATCCGTGGCTGATCATCGGCTGTTCGGCGGCGATGATCGTCGGCGGTGTGCTCGGGGTGCCGATCGCACTGCGCAGTCCGATCCGGCGCGTGCAGGCGATCATCGGCGTCGCGCTGTTGATGGCAGCATCATTCTACACGCTGTCCAACCTTGGGTTGATGCCCGTCGGCGGCACCGCGACCAGCCTGTCGCCGACCTATTTCGCGATCGCTATTGCCGCGCATTTGCTGTTCGGCATCCTCATCAGCTTCGGCGTCGGCAACTATGCCCCGACGCTGGCGATGCTCAGCCTGTTCGGCATGGATCCGCACCTTGCCTTCCCGATCATGGCCTGCGCCGCCTCGTTCGCCGGTTGCGCATCGGCGGCGCGGATCGTCGGCAACAAGAGCATCGACCTCAGGATCGCGATCGGGCTGACGCTCGGCGCTGTCCCCGCGGTGTTGGTCGCGGCATTCGTCGTGCGCGACATGCCGGTGACGATGCTGCGCTGGCTGGTCGCGGCGGTCGTTACCTACGCCGGGGTGGCGCTGCTCATCACCGCCGCCCGCCGCATCGAAGAGCCGCTCGAGGAGAGGATCGAGCACGCGCTGATCGGCTGAGTGTCGGAAACTTGCTGCAGCGCACCAGTTAGGCTAGGGGCGCGCCTTCTCTTTTTCGGAAAAATTCAGACATGTCCTCACGTAACGTGGCGATCATCGCCCACGTCGATCACGGCAAGACGACCCTCGTCGACCAGCTGTTTCGCCAGTCCGGCACCTTCCGCGACAACCAGCGCGTCGAAGAGCGCGCGATGGATTCGAACGACCTCGAGAAAGAGCGCGGGATCACGATTCTCGCCAAGTGCACCTCGGTCGAATGGCCCGGTGCCGACGGCACGACGACCCATATCAATATCGTCGACACCCCCGGCCACGCCGATTTCGGCGGCGAGGTCGAGCGGATTCTCTCCATGGTCGACGGCGTCATCCTGCTGGTTGACGCCGCCGAAGGGCCGATGCCGCAGACCAAGTTCGTTACCGGCAAGGCGCTCGGGCTCGGGCTCAAGCCGATCGTCGTGGTCAACAAGATCGACCGGCCGGACGCCCGCGCGGCGGAAGTGCTCGACGAAGTGTTCGAGCTGTTCCTGACGCTCGAGGCCAATGACGAGCAGCTCGATTTCCCGGTGCTCTACGCTAGCGGCCGCAACGGCTATGCCGGACTGACCGACGAGGTCCGCTCGGGCGATCTGAAGCCGCTGTTCGAGACCATCGTGAGCCATGTGCCCGCGCCCTCGGCCGACCCCGATGGCCCGTTCAAATTTCTCGTCACGCTGCTCGACCGCGACAATTTCCTTGGCCGCATCCTCACCGGCCTGGTGTTCTCCGGATCGATCAAGACCAATGCGCCGATCCATGCGCTGAGCCCCGACGGCAAGATCGTCGAGACCGGCCGCGCGTCGAAGATCATGGCGTTCCGCGGGCTCGAGCGCGTTCCCGTGGACACGGCCGGCGCGGGCGACATCATCTCGATCGCGGGCCTCACCACGGCGACCGTCGCCGATACCATCGCCGATCCGGCCGTGACTGAGCCGCTCCACGCCCAGCCGATCGACCCGCCGACGCTGTCGATGCGTTTTGCCGTCAACGATTCGCCGATGGCCGGGCGCGAGGGCACCAAGGTCACCAGCCGCATGATCCGCGACCGCCTGTTCCGCGAAGCCGAATCGAACGTCGCGATCAAGGTCACCGAATCCTCCGACAAGGACAGTTTCGAAGTCGCCGGGCGCGGCGAATTGCAGCTCGGCGTGCTCATCGAGATGATGCGCCGCGAGGGCTTTGAGCTCGGCATCAGCCGCCCGCGCGTGTTGTTCCGGGAAGACGAGAACGGCAAGAAAACCGAGCCGTACGAGACCGTCGTGATCGATGTCGACGACGAATATTCGGGGACGGTCGTCGAGAAGATGGCGCAGCGCAAGGCCGAGCTGACCGACATGCGTCCCTCGGGCGGCGGCAAGACTCGCATCACGTTCAGCGCCCCGTCGCGCGGCCTGATCGGCTATCATGGCGAGTTCCTCAGCGACACGCGCGGCACCGGGATCATGAACCGGCTGTTCGAACGCTATGGCCCGCACAAGGGCAATATCGAGGGCCGCAAGAACGGGGTCTTGATCTCGAACGGTGCGGGTGAGGCCAACAACTATGCGTTGGGGCCACTCGAGGAGCGCGGCATCCTGTTCGTCGGGCATCAGGAACAGCTCTACGAGGGCATGATCGTCGGCGAGAATGCGAAGACCGACGACCTCGAGGTCAACCCGATGAAGGCCAAGCAATTGACCAACTTCCGCGCCAGCGGGGGCAAGGACGATGCCATCCGGCTGACCCCGCCCAAGCGCATGACGTTGGAGCAGGCGATTGCCTATATCGACGAGGACGAGCTGGTCGAAGTCACGCCGACCTCGATCCGGTTGCGCAAGATCCATCTGGACCCGCATGACCGCAAGCGGGCGTCGAGGGCAAAAGCGGCCTGAATCAAAGAGTTCCCTATTTCGTCCCGTGACTCGCTCGACTCAACGCTGTTGGCTTGCAGCCTCGCGGCATTCGCTTATGTGCGGTTGCAGCAATTGATTTGAGAGCGAGCGGGCCAGGCATTTCAAGCCGGCCCCGGGGCGAGACGGACATACCCCTCGGCGCGCAGGACGGCCTTAAGGCCCAGCCCGCACCGAGCAGTTGGCCGCACGGTATAGAGAATGATTTGACCCGTTTCCTGGGAGCCCGCGGCGCGGCCGCGGCCGGTGCCCTGTTGCTGTCGCTGATTGGCGGTTCGTCCGCTGCCTACGGTCAGGTTCAGGCGACCACGCTGATCGCACAGAGCTTCGATCTTCGCGCGATGCCCTCGGCGATGCTCCAGGCCATCGCGCAGTCTCCCGCGCCCGCCCCTGCTCCCGTTGCGGCCAGCGGCCTGCCGCTGTCCTCGCTGGTCGATGCCAACAGCGTCGGCGACCTCGACGAGGAAGCCAACTGCCTCGCCACCGCGGTCTATTTCGAAAGCAAGGGCGAGCCGCTCGAGGGCCAGCTCGCGGTTGCGCAGGTGGTCATGAACCGTGCTGCGTCGGGCCGCTTCCCCGCCAGTCTGTGCGGCGTCGTCAAGCAGCGCGCCCAATTCTCCTTCGTCCGCGCCGGCATGTTCCCGAGCATCGATGCCAACTGCGCTGCGTGGCGCAAGGCCCGCGCGATCGCGCGCATCGCCCAGAAGCATATCGTTGCGACCGTTCCGACGGACGTGCTCTGGTATCACGCCGATTACGTTGCACCGCACTGGCGCGAGGCACTGGTCAAGGTCGAACAGATCGGCGCCCATATCTTCTATCGCGCCTGAGGTCTTTCCCGTCGCCCACTCGCCCTGGCGCGGTCGTGACCCCGCTCGTCGATAACGGTCCCGTTAAAGGATTCGCTTCCGCGGCGATTGCGCGCACCCTGTGGATAAGTAGTTGATCCATCGGGGAGGTTCGGCGCCGTGCTGAGGATAATGGTCGTCGAGGACGATCGCCAATTGGCGACGACGCTGAAATATCTGGTCGAGGATAACCCGCGCTATCAGGTCGTCGCCATCGCCGACGACCTCGACAGCGCGCTTGACGCCGCCGCAACGCATCGCCCGGAACTCGCGCTGGTCGATCTCCGCCTTGCCCATGGCACGACCGGCTTCTCGGTCGCGGTGCGGCTCGCCGACGAGGATATTCCGGTGCTCTTCGTGACCGGCAAGGCGCCCGATTTCCCGATGCCCGACCTGGCGCTCGGTTGCCTGATGAAGCCGTTCACCGCCGAGGACGTCCACCGCAGCCTGGCGATGGCCGAGGACATGATGCGCGGGCGCGAGACGTTCAGGCCGCGCATGCCCAACAACCTCACCCTCTACGATGCCACGATCGAAGCCGATCCCGAACCGCAGCCGGGCTACATTCCCTCGCGCCGGTCGTTGAAAACCCGGCTTGAACACTGGATTGCCGGTACCCAGCACTGAGCCGCTTGGGCTTTGGCCAGCGCCGGGCTAATCGACGCCCATGAGTGATCAGAGCGCGCCATCCTCGCCGACCAGCCTGTCGCGGATGATCAAGTCGGAGTCGCAGCTTCAAGTCCGACCGCTGGGCGGGCCGCGGTTGCGGACGCCAGACGTCTACCATCAGTTGCTGCGCGCATCATGGCTCCGCCTGACCCTTTATTTCCTGGCGACCTTCTTCCTGTTCAACTGCCTCTTCGCCGGGTTGTTCATGCTCGACCAGCATGGCTTCACCCATCCCGATCCGCGCATCGCCGCGCCGCGCTTCTGGGAATTCTTCTTCTTCTCGATCGAAACCGTCGCGACGGTCGGCTACGGCAACATGGTCCCGCTGTCGCTCTACGCGAACATCGTCGTCGCGATCGAGATCTCGCTCGGGATCCTGTTCTTCGCGCTGGTCACGGGAATCATGTTCGCGCGTTTCTCGCGCCCGACCGCGCGCATCCTCTTCTCGAAGGTCGCCGTGATCGGCCCGATCGAGGGCGTGCCGACACTGATGTTCCGCGCCGCCAACCAGCGCCATAATCTGATTTTCGAGGCGGCGGCCTCGGTCTCGCTGCTCGGCGACGAAATGGTCGAAGGCGTGCGCATGCGCCGCTTCCGCGACCTCAAGCTGGTGCGCGAGGCCAATCCGATCTTCACCCTGACGTGGACGATCATGCACCCGATCGACGAGGACAGCCCGCTTCACCAGTGGCTCGACAGCCGCGAGCCGCCCGAGGGGTTCGAGATCATCATCGTCCTGTCGGGGGTCGACGAACGCACCGGCCAGGCGATCCACGGTCGCTGGGGCTACACCCCGCGCGACCTGCGCTGGAACGCGCGCTTCGTCGATATCCTCGGGAAGGACGCGAAGGGGATAAGGACGGTCGACTATGGCCGTTTCGACGAAGTTCGCGAACTGGCGCAAGGCGCCGCTCAGGTCGAAGCGAGAGCCTGAACATAGTCGCGCGCGCGGGCGCCGACCTCGTCTGGCGCGCGGCCCGGGACGTAGAGGCCAGAGCCGAGCCCGAAGCCGTTGGCGCCAGCCTCGATCCACGCCCGCATGTTGCCGGGGGAAACCCCGCCGACGATGAGCAGCGGCAAATCCTTCGGCAGCACCGCGCGCTGCGCCTTGACGACCGCCGGGGTTGCCGCCTCGGCCGGAAACAGCTTGAGCGCGGTCGCGCCGGCGTCGATCGCCGCGAAGGCTTCCGACGGCGTGAAATAGCCCGGCGCGGAAACGAGTCCGGCGGCAGCCGAGGCGCGGATGACGTCGGTGTTGACGTTGGGCGAGACGATCAGCTTGCCCCCCGCATGGCGAACCTGCTCGACGTCGCGGGGGGTGAGCACCGTCCCGGCACCGACCAGCGCGCGATCGCCCATCGCCGCGCTCAGTCGGCGGATGCTGGCGAGCGGGTCGGGCGAGTTCAACGGCACTTCGATGATCCGGATGCCGCCGGCGAAGATCGCTTCGCCGACTGCCTCGACCTCTTCGGGGGTCACCCCGCGAATGATCGCGACCAGCGGGCATTGATCGAAATAGCGATTGAACAGCGCGGCGGCAGTCATGACATTCTCCTCGCGACTTCGACGATACCGGCAAGGAAGGCGTCCTCGCCATCGACTTCGACCGACTCGCGGCCCGCCTCGGCGATGGCAACCGCATACAGCCGTGTGAGTTCCGGTCGGCCAATCACGGTCACGGTTCCCCCCCCGTCGGCCAGCCCAGCGCGGACATCGGCGCCGATCAGCAGGCCGCTGGTGTAGGAAGCGGCATCTTCAGCCTTGGCCCGGCCGAGCAGGATCCGCGCGCGGACCGCGAACAGGTCGGCGCCAAGCGCGCCGCCCTCCAGCCCGTCGCGGGCCCCCGCGCGAAATGCTTCGCCGGTGCCGACCGGACCCCCGAGCCAGTCGGCGAGGATGCCCTTGTGCTTGAGATGATCGAACAGTTCGCCGGTCATCACCGTGCGGAACGACCGGATCTGGCCGCCGACGAGCACCACCCATTTGTTATGGGTTCCGGGGTGGCAGGCGAGGCCATCGGCTGGGATCAGCCCCGCCGCGACAGCCCCCATCAGCTGCACTTCCTCGCCGCGCATGACATCGGCGCGCGCATCGTCGAGGAGCGACAGCCCCGGCACGATCGCCGTCCGGCCCGGCTCGGCCCAGACAAGGCGGGCAGCGAGTTCTTCGAACCCGGCGGGGCACGCGGCATAAGGCGCTTCGACCCAGCCGCGGTTCGATCCGACCATCCCGGCCATCAGCATCGGCAAGTCGCCCAGCCGCTCGCGTATTTGCGCGGCCGCTTCAGCGAAGCCGCCAGCCGCGATCGACAAGACGCCGCGCTCATCCTGGAACTCGGCATCGTGGCGGCCATCGCCGCCGACGCGATAGGCACGCCGATTGGTGGTCCCCCAGTCGACCGCGATAAACCCGTCTTGCCCGAACATTATCGCTCCCAATCGACGCCGAGGCGACTTCGCCCCTTCCAAAATGCGGCGCGCGGGCTATCCACGCGCACCATGGCTAGCGCTATCCGTCTCGTCGCCGATGTCAAAGCCCTGCTCGGCGAAGGGCCGCTGTGGGTCGCCCGCGACGCGGCGCTCTATTGGGTCGACATCAAGGGCTATCGCATCCTGAAGCTCGACGACAGCGGCATCCGCGAGTGGTCGACCAAGGTTCGCGTGGGATCGCTCGCCATGCGCGCAACGGGCGGCTTCATCGCCGGGACCGATGCTGGTTTCGCGACCGTCGAACTGGACGAGGAAGCGCGCTTCACGTCGCTCGACAGTCCCGAAGGGGACCTCCCCCAAAATCGCTTCAACGATGGCAAGGTCGATCGCCAGGGCCGCTTTTGGGCGGGCACCATGGACGACACCGAGCGGGCCTCGCTCGGCACCCTTTACCGGATCGATGCCGACCTGCGCTGGACGACGCAGGACGAAGGCTATGCCGTGACGAATGGCCCGGCGTTCAGCCGTGCCGGCAACGTCATGTATCATACCGATTCGGGCCGCCGCACCGTCTATCGGTTCTCCGTGGCAGCCGATGGGACGCTGGGCGAACGGCAGGTGTTCGCCCACTTCACCGGCGCGGAGGGCTATCCCGACGGGATGACGGTCGATGCTGAAGATTGCCTGTGGATTTCGTTCTGGGACGGTTGGGCGGTGCGCCGCTTCTCGCCGGCAGGCGAACAGCTCGACATGATCGAAGTTCCCGTCCAGCGCCCGACCAGCGTGGCGTTCGGCGGGCCGGCGCTCGATCGTCTCTACATCACCTCGGCGCGGGTCGGCCTTGACGCCGCCGCGCTCGCTGCCCAGCCTTTTGCAGGCGGGCTGTTCATGTGCGAGCCGGGTGTGACCGGTATCGCCGAAACCCCATTCGCCGGCTGACGGGTCGCACGCTCGAGGGAGAGCCATCATCGCCAATTTCATGTTTGCCACCGGGATCGAGAACAGCATTCCGACGATCAAGAATGGCACGGTGCGCGTCGACCAGATGGTTGCTTCGGACCATTACAACCGCTGGAAGGACGACTTCGACTGCGTCCAGCAGGTCGGCATCAACTTCCTCCGCTATGGCCCGCCGCTGCACAAATGCTGGCTGGCACCGGGCCGTTATGATTGGGAGTTCGCGGACATTACGCTCGCCGACCTCAAGCGCCGCGATATCACCCCGATTATCGACCTGTGCCATTTCGGCGTGCCCGACTGGGTCGGCAATTTTCAGAACGGCGATTTCCCGGCGCTGTTCGCAACCTATGCCGCTGCCTTCGCCGAGCGCTACCCGTGGGTCCAGCTCTACACCCCGGTCAACGAAATGTTCATCTGCGCGATCTTCTCGGCCAAATATGGCTGGTGGAACGAGCAGATGACCACCGACCGGTCGTTCGTCACCGCGCTCAAGCACATCGTCAAGGCGAATGTCCTCGCCATGACCGAAATTCTCAAGCGCCGCTCGGACGCGATCTTCATCCAGTCCGAATCATCCGAATATTTCCACGCCGACAGCCCCGCCGCGATCGGCATGGCCGAAGTGATGAACGCGCGCCGCTTCCTCAGCCTCGACCTCAACTATGGTCGGCGGGTCGACAGCGAGATGTACGAATATCTGATGGAGAATGGGATGACGCGGGAGGAGTATCACTTCTTCCTCGACAACCGGCTGAAGCAGCACTGCATCCTTGGCAACGACTATTACATGACCAACGAGCATCGCGTGTTCGCCGACGGGCATACCGAGGCATCGGGCGAAGTGTTCGGCTACTCCGAAATCACGCGCCAATATCACAACCGCTATCGCGTCCCGATCATGCATACCGAGACCAACCTGCGCGAAGGGCCGACCGGGCAGGAAGCGGTCCAGTGGCTGTGGAAGGAGTGGGCCAATGTGCTGCGCCTGCGCAACGTCGGTATCCCGACGGTCGGCTTCACCTGGTATTCGCTCACCGACCAAGTCGACTGGGACACCGCGCTTCGCGAGCAGAATGGCAACGTCAATCCGCTCGGCCTGTTCGACCTCGACCGCAATATCCGCAACGTCGGCGTTGCCTACAAGAAGCTGATCGAGGATTGGCGCGACGTGCTGCCGGCATCGTCGGTGTGCCTCGCGGTGCCGATCGTGACGCCCTCGCAGACCCATTGGCCGGCAACCCGTCCGCAGACCCCCGCGGCACTGGCTGCGGCGGGCACGGGAGACCAGCCGCAAGAGGCCAATCCGGAAGCAGCCTAGCCGGCAGTGATGGGATCGGGCGCGGCGTCAGGAAGGCGGGCCGCGGCCACACCAGGCGACGCTAAAAAAAGACTTTAGGCGGCGCGCCGCATCGACGGAATCTGGTCGAGTGCTCGCTGCAGCCGGTCAATCTCGCGCGCGTCGGCGTCGAACTGGGCTTCCTCGTAGCGCGCTTCGATCGCCGCCTGCTCTTCGCTGATCTCACGGAAATAGCTGATCGAGAGCCGCCGTCCGAACACGTCGTCGCCGCGCAGCTTCATTTGGGGCTTGGCGAAATCGGGCAGATTGTCGCGGATCGAGACGAGCGTCTTGATCAGCATGTCAAGCGAGGTGTGGTCGCTGATTTCGATGAAATCTTTGGTCAGGCGTCGCATACGGTCTCTCCCCCGACGAGGCGTCGGGCCGTCATGATTCAGGTCAACTCCGGTTGCAAGCCGGAATTGGCCATCGTGGATCATTCGACGTTGCGCGCGGCTGAATCCGCGGTTCATGGTGCAGCAGAGTCACAGGATGCACGAATGGTGCCGTTTTAGACCTTTCAGCCCAGGTCGCTCGCCTCGTGCCGTTCGGCGAGGCGATCCTCCTCGGGGCCGGTGACGCGGTTGACGCGCCGGCCGCGCTTGACCGCTGGCCGCTCGGCGATCTCTCCTGCCCAGCGGACCAGGTTGCGATAGCTTGGCGTGTCGAGGAATTCGGCAGCGCCTTCGTAAGTCTGGCCGAGCGTCATCGCCCCGTACCACGGCCAGATCGCGATGTCGGCGATGCTGTATGAATCGCCGGCGATATAGCGATGCTCAGCCAGCTGGCGGTCGAGGACGTCGAGCTGGCGCTTCACCTCCATCGCATAGCGGTCGATGGCATATTCGATCTTGACCGGCGCATAGGCGAAGAAGTGGCCGAAGCCGCCGCCGAGGAGTGGCGCGCTACCCATCTGCCAGAACAGCCAGCTCAGAGTCTCGGCCCGCGCTGACGGGTCGCTCGGCAAATAGGCCCCGAACTTCTCCGCGAGGTAGACGAGGATCGAGCCCGATTCGAACACCCGCACGGGCGGTTCGACCGAGCGGTCGAGCAGCGCCGGGATCTTCGAATTGGGATTGAGGCCGACGAAGCCGCTACCGAACTGGTCGCCGTCGCGAATATTGATCAGCCAGGCGTCATAGTCCGCCGCGGCGTGGCCCAGCGCCAACAGCTCCTCGAGCATAATCGTCACCTTGACGCCGTTCGGGGTGCCAAGCGAGTAGAGCTGCAGCGGGTGGCGCCCGACCGGCAGTTGCTTGTCGTGAGTCGCCCCGGCGGTCGGCCGATTGATCGCCGCGAACTGGCCGCCATTCTCCTTGTTCCAGGTCCACACCTTTGGCGGCTGGTAGTCGGACGGGTCGGCGGCGTCGGTCATGTGGGTCTCGCTCAGGCTTGCGGATGGGTATCGCCCTAGCGCTTTTGACAACGCCTCATAAGGGGCAATGCTTGCCCGTCGCGTGCGCGGCTGCAATGGCGGTAGCAACGCACGGAGAGACAATGATGAAGCTCGGACGGCTCAACCATGTCGGGGTCGCTACCCCCTCGATCGAGGGATCGGTCGCGCTGTACCGCGAAACGATGGGCGCGAGCGTCATCGGCGCGCCGTTCGACCTGCCCGAGCAAGGGGTGCGGGTGTGTTTCGTCGATGCCCCCAACTGCCAAGTCGAACTGATCGAGCCGCTCGGCGAGGGGTCGCCGATCGCCGCGTTCCTCGACAAGAACCCGGCCGGCGGGCAGCATCATCTGTGCTTCGAGGTGCCCGACATTGGCGAGGCGCGCGCGTGGTTCGAGGGCAGGGGGGCGCGGATCCTCGGACCGACCCGAACAGGGGCGCATGGCACGCCGATCTTCTTCCTCCACCCCAAGGACATGGGCGGCGTGCTGACCGAGGTCATGGAAACGCCGAGGCAGGCGCATTGAGGGCAGTTCGATGACCGACAAGTTCGACCAGTGGCAGACCCTCGCGGCCAAGGAAGCGCGCGGCGCCGACCTGTCGCGGGACACGCTCGAGGGGATCACGCTCAAGCCGGTCTACGGTCCGGACGATGTCGCCGGAATCGACAGCGGCTACCCCGGTGTCGCCCCCTACACGCGCGGGCCCTATGCGACGATGTACTCGGGGCGGCCATGGACGATCCGGCAGTACGCGGGCTTTTCGACGGCGGAAGAGAGCAACGCTTTCTACCGCCGCAACCTCGCCGCCGGGCAGAAGGGGCTGTCGGTCGCCTTCGATCTGGCGACACACCGGGGGTATGACTCGGACCATCCGCGGGTGACCGGCGACGTCGGCAAGGCCGGCGTCGCGATCGATTCGGTCGAGGACATGAAATTGCTGTTCGACGGCATTCCGTTGGACGAGATGTCGGTCAGCATGACGATGAACGGCGCGGTGCTGCCGATCCTCGCTTTCTATATCGTCGCTGGCGAGGAGCAGGGGGTCGAGCGGGCCAAGCTCTCGGGCACGATCCAGAACGATATCTTGAAGGAGTTCGCGGTCCGCAACACCTATATCTATCCGCCCGAACCCTCGATGCGGATCGTCAGCGACATCATTGCCTACACCTCGGCCGAGATGCCCAAGTTCAACTCGATCTCGATCTCGGGCTATCACATGCACGAGGCCGGGGCGACGGCGGTGCAGGAGATGGCCTACACGCTTGCCGACGGGATGGCCTATGTCCGCGCGGCAGTGGCGGCCGGGCAGAAGATCGACGAGTTCGCGCCGCGCCTGAGCTTCTTCTGGGGCATCGGCATGAACCTGTTCATGGAGATCGCCAAGATGCGCGCGGCGCGGACGCTGTGGGCGCGGATCATGACCGATCTTGGGGCCAAGTCCGAAAAGTCGAAGCTGCTCAGGACGCATTGCCAGACGAGCGGCGTGTCGCTGACCGAGCAGGATCCGTACAACAACGTTATCCGCACGACGATCGAGGCGATGGCGGCGGTGCTTG
>JALYIX010000048.1 GCA_030775565.1 Pseudomonadota bacterium
TGCCGGTGGCAAGCGCTGTGCCTTGGCCCTGTCGCTGCGCGGGAACGCGTGAAGACAGTATGCCGGCCACACCAAAGCCGCCCGGGCCGTCGTTGCGCGCCATCTCTCCCAGCGCCGCCCCGCGCAGGCCGCGCCCGGGAGCGAACAGCGACACCGCTTCGAGGATGTTGGTTTTTCCCGCGCCATTGTCCCCGGTCAGCACGACGAACCCCTCGGCCGGCGCCAGCGTCGCCTCGCGGTAGGAGCGGAAGTCGGTGAGGGTCAGGCGGCTGAGCGGCACCGCTGCGGTCTAGCGCATGGCCGAGACGGGACAAGGGCACGCGATTTTCGCTGGCACTTTAGGGCCATCTGACGGTTATGGGATGGTCCGAACATTTCCGCTTCGGCCGCAGGACGTCGCCGATGAACTCTCCCTTCACCTTGTGGAGCAGCTGGCTCACCGCCGGGCGAATGGTCGGCGAAACGATGGACGCCGCGCAGGCGGTCATCTCGAGCCGGTCGGAGACGATCGCCGCCGCGACGCGCAACCCGCTCGAGGCGGATGTCGCCGAACTGGGCCTGATGGTCAGCGAAAAGAGCAAGGCCTTCGCCGAAGCCGGAGAAAGCCTGGCAAGCGACTGGACCCGGATGCACGGCGACCTGGTGGCGCAGGCGGAGGCCTTGGGCTCACTGTGGATGACTCCGCTGCTGCCCGGCAAGGCGATGGCGCTGCTCGCCCGCTCGCAACGCATCAACCAGCGCGCCGTCGCCAGCGGGATCCGTGCGCTGCGTCCGATCCACGCCACCGCGACCGCCAACCAGCGGCGGCTCAGGAAAGCGCGCTAGATCACACCCGCATCGGCATGATGACGTAGAGCGCGTCGCTCTTGTCATTCTCGCGCAACAGCGTGGGCGCCGCTGCGTCGGCAAGGTGGACCTCGACGCTGTCGCCTTCGATCTGGGCGAGGATGTCGAGCAGGTAGCGGGCGTTGAAGCCGATCTCCATGCCGTCCGATGAATAGTCCGCCGCCAATTCCTCGGTGGCCAGGCCATTTTCCGGGCTGGTGACCGATAGCGTCACCCGGTCGCGATCGAGCGCGATCTTGACCGCACGGGTCTTCTCGCTGGCGATGGTCGAGACGCGGTCGACGCCGGCGGCGAAGCTCTTCGGGTCGAGCTTGAGGAGCTTGTCGTTGCCGGTCGGGATGACCCGGTTATAGTCGGGAAAGGTGCCGTCGATCAGCTTCGAGGTAAGCACCGCATGGCCGAGGTTGAAGCGAATCTTGGTCGGCGACAGCGACACTTCGAGCGTGCCCTCGACCTCGTCCAGCAATTTGCGTATCTCGGCGACGCATTTGCGCGGGATGATGACGTCGGGCATTCCATCGGCGCCGTCGGGCTTGGCGACGGTGACGCGCGCGAGGCGGTGGCCGTCGGTTGCCGCGGCCTTCAACCGGTCGTCGGCGACGTGGAGGAAGATGCCCATCAGATAATAGCGCGTCTCCTCGCTCGAAATGGCGAAGCGGGTCTTGTCGATGATCTGGCGAAGCGTCGCGGCGGGGAGTTCGAAGCGGGTCGGCAGGTCACCTTCCGCGATCACCGGGAAATCGTCGCGCGGCAGGGTCGACAGGTTGAACCGCGCCCGTCCGGCCACAACCTGCATCTTGCCGTCTGCGGCGGACAGTTCGACCTGGCTTCCCTCGGGCAGCTTGCGAACGATATCGAAGAAGGTGTGTGCCGAGACCGTCGTGGCGCCGGGCTGCGACACCTGCGCGGGGACATGCTCGTCGACCTGAAGGTCAAGATCGGTCGCCATCAAGCGAATGCTGCCGCCCTCCTCGGCCTCGATCAGCACGTTGGACAGGATCGGGATGGTGTTGCGGCGTTCGACCACCGACTGGACGTGGCCGAGGCTCTTCAACAGGGTTGCCCGCTCGATCGTCGCCTTCATGTGTGCCCCTTGCCCTTGGCTTCGCGTTGGTCGGGGGTCACTATAGCGGCGGCGATGGCCGGTGCCAGTGGCGATGAGCGGATTTGTGGGGACGATTGGCGCGGGATCGACGGACTAGCGCAGGGCGGCGATCGCCTTGACCGTGCGCCTCGCCTGATCGTCGAGTTCCTCCAGCTGGCTTCCGAGATGTGTTTCGTTCATCGCGGCCTCGATCGCCGCGGCGACGCGGCCGAGCGCGATGGCGCCGACGTTGCTCGCCGCGCCTTTCAGGCCATGGGCTTCGGCGCGCGCGCCATCGAGGTCGCCGTGGCGGACCAGCTCGCGGATTCGTGCCGGGCAGCGATCGAGTTCGAGCGTCAGTAGGTCGAGCAGGTCGCGCACGCGGGAACTGCCGAGCACGTCGCGCAGCTCGTTGAAGCGGTCGAGATCGATTTCGTCCAGCGCGGCGCTGGAGGGAGGGTCCGCGGCAGGGGCTACTTGTTCGGCAATCGGCGCCGGTCGAGTCAAGGCGGCGAGACGCTCCGCAAGCGCCTTGCGGTCGATCGGTTTGGTGAGGAAATCGGTCAGACCAGCGCCGTCGTAGAAACGGCGACGTTCAGACGAAGCGTCGGCAGTGAGGGCAATGATCGGCGTAGTGGCGCACGGCCCCCCCGACGACCGGATCGCGCGGGTTGCGGCGATGCCGTCCATTTCGGGCATCTGCATGTCCATCAGGATGCAGTCGAAATGACGCAAGCCGGCGAGATCGACCGCCTGGCGGCCGTTCTCGACGCAGGTCACGCTGTGGCCGAACCGGCGCAGGATCGCGCTGATGATCATCTGGTTGACCGGATTATCCTCGGCGACGAGCAGGTCGAGCGCTCGCTCCGCGACGGGCTCCGGCGCGGGCGTGCGATCGGCGGCGCCGAGCGCGCCATTCGGCAGGGTCAGCTCGAGCCAGAAGGTCGAGCCACGGCCGACCCGCGAGCGGACGCCGACCTTGCCGCCCATCGCATCGACCAGCCGGCGGCTGATGGCGAGACCAAGCCCGGTCCCACCGAAGCGCCGCGAGGTCGCGGCCTCGGCCTGGACGAACGGTTCGAACAAGGTCCCGAGCTTGGCCGGCGCGATGCCGATTCCGGTGTCGCGCACTTCGATCCGCCAAGACTGGCTGTCCTCGTCGACCGGCCGGGCGGTGAGGACGACGGTGACCCGCCCGACGGCGGTGAACTTGATCGCGTTGCTGAGCAGGTTGCTGACGATCTGCTGCAGCCGGACCGCGTCGCTGCGGACGATCGAGGGGCCTGCGCGGTCGTGCTCGAGCGACAGCAGCAGCCCCTTCTGGGAGGCGGCCCCGTCGAACAGGTCGAGCGTCGACTGCATCAGCTCCTCGAGGTCGAAATCATGTTCCTCGAACTCGATCTTGCCGGCCTCGATCCGCGAAAAGTCGAGAATGTCGTCGAGCACGGTCATCAAGAGGTCGGCCGACTGCTTGAGCGTCGCCAGATAGCGATCGCGATCCTCCTCGGCGCATTGCGAACGGAGGAGGTCGATCATGCCCAGCACGCCGGTCATCGGCGTCCGGATCTCGTGGCTCATGGTGGCGAGGAAATCGCTCTTGGCGCGCGCTGCTTCCTGCGCCGCGTCGCGGGCGCGGATGATTTCGGCCTGGATGATCTCCTCCTCCGTCACGTCGCGCATCACGCCGAACATGCCGACGAGCGCGCCCCGGTCGTCGTGTTCGGCCTGGGCGACAAGCCGGACGTGGCGGAGTTCGTCCGCCAGGACCAGGCGCGCGCTGCACTCGGCAGGCGCGCCGGTGGTGCGTGCCGACGCCAGCGTCCGCATGACGGTGCGCTTGTCACCGGCATGAACGAGCCCGAGCATATCGCCCGGATCACATTGGCGGGTGCGCGGGAGATCGGCGATCAAGCTCGCTTGCGGCGAACAGTCGAAGCTGTGACTGGCCGCGTCGAAACGCCAATGCCCGACATGGGCGAGGCCTTCGGCGAGGGTCAGCAAGCGGTGGCCCTCGCGCAATTTCGTCGCGGCTTCGGAGGCCAGTTCCTCGCTGCGCCGACGCGCCGTAATGTCCCGGAGCGAGGCGATCAGTTCGCCCGGCTCACTCGACATCTTGTCGACGGTGACACGCGCAGTCGCCTCGACCCAGACATGGTCGCCCCGGCGGCGGCGGTGCCGGAACTGCGCACTCGCTTCGCCACGCCCGTTGTTCGCGGCGGGGAAAAGCGAGTGAAAGGCGGCGAGATCGTCGGGGTGGACGAAGCTCGCCATCGGCCGCTCGACGAGGTCGGCGGGCTCGAAGCCAAACAGGCGGGTGGCGGCATTGGAAACATAGTGTGCGCGCCCGTCGAGGGACAGGCGGATGATGACGTCGCTGCTGTTCTCGGCGAGCAAGCGATACAAGGCTTCGCTCTGCTGAAGCGCCTCCTCCACGTCGTGGCGATGGCTGACGTCGAAGAGCTTGACGACGAACCCGTGAAGGCGCCCATCCGACAGGTCCGGAAAGAAGCCCAGTTCGGCCCAACGCGTCGTCTGGTCCGCACCGATGAAGCGGAGGTCGCGGCTGGTCGGCTGATGAAGCGTGCGGGCCCTGTCCCAAATGAGCAGCGCGGCATCACGATCGTCGGGATGAACGAGTTCGAGCCAGCCCCCGTCGGCCAGGGTCAGTGGAGCCGCCCCGGTAAGCTCGGTCCAGCGATGATTGGCGAAGGTCACGCTGCCATCCAGTTCGACATGGAGGATGCCGGCAGGCGTGGCCTCGGCGATGCGCTGGAACAGGCGCTCGCTGTGCCCCGCGGCGAGGCCAAGGCGGTCGCGCTCGCCGATTACCGCCAGCACGGGGAGGACCAGGACCGTCATCGTCGCGATGAAGGCTTGGAGAACATAGATTCGGGTGAACAAGGAGACGGCGCTGGCGGCGATCGGCCCGATGCCAAGCGCGGTGAAGGTCACCGCCGTCGCGGCCACTATTGCGA
>JALYIX010000049.1 GCA_030775565.1 Pseudomonadota bacterium
CCACGGCCAGCATCAACGGCAGCGCGATGACGAGGATGCCGATGATCGTGGCGAGGAACCAGGCCCAGCCATAGGCCATGCCCCAATGCTGGAAGAGCGCGGTCATTCCGCCGCCTCCGCGAAGCTCGTGCCGTGGACCAGCTCCTCCGAGCAACGGTGCATCGTCGGGCTCGCGCGGCAGATTGCGTTGGTGAGGTAGAAGTCGGCGATCGGGTAGCCGACCGCCCCTGACACCTTCGAATCGAGCTTGGGCGGCGCCCACGGCAGGTCGACGAGCCCGTCGCGCGCCAGTGCGGGCGTATCGGCGTGCATCGCGGCGCGCAGCTGGTCGAATCGGTCGAACGGCAGCGGCGGGCCGACCATCTCCGACACCGCGCGCAGGATCGTCCAATCCTCGCGTGCGTCACCCGGCGGGAAGGCGGCGCGCTCGGAGCGCTGGACGCGGCCTTCGGTGTTGACGAAGGTGCCGTGTTTCTCGCTGTAGGCCGCACCGGGCAAGACGAGGTCGGCCCCCGCCGCGCCCTTGTCGCCATGATGGCCGATGTAGACCTTGAACGCCGCGGCGAAGCGGTCGGGCGAAACCTCGTCGGCGCCGAGCAGCAGCACCAGCTCCGGAGCGGCCTTCTGAATCGCCGCAATTCCGCCGGCCTGCGCATAGCCGAGCATCAGCCCCGCCATCCGCGACGCGGCGAGGTGAAGCATGTTGAAGCCGTTCCAGCCGTCCCGGACAAGATTGAGCCTGCCTGCGGCGGCGATCGTCGCCCCCATCGCCCCGCGCCCGAGCCCACCACCGCCAATGATCAGCGCCGGCTTGGCAGCAGCCGCGAAGGCATCGGCCGCGCCCTTCGGGAGATTGTCGAGCAGCCCCAGATCGTCGCCGAGGAACTCGACCTTGTAGCCAAGATCGACCACCGGCCCGATCGCAAAAATCTTCGCACCCTTGCGCGCGGCCTTGCGCAGCCGGGTGTTGACCAGCGGCGCTTCCCACCGGGGATTGGTCCCGACGAGCAGGATCGCATCGGCACCCTCGATCCCGGCAATCGTCGAATTGAACGCCACCGCCGACAGGCTGCTCACGTCATAATCCAGCCCGGTCTGGCGGCCTTCGAGGAGCGAACTCCCCTGCCCCGCAAGCAGCGCCTTGGCGGCATACATCGTCTCGGCATCGACCAGGTCGCCGGCAATCGCCGCGACCTTGGAACCGGCCGTCTTCAGCCTGTCAGCGAACAGCGCCAGCGCCTCGGGCCAGCCGGCCTCGCGCAACTTGCCATTCTCCCGGATCCAAGGCCGATCCAGCCGTCCGCGCACCAATGCATCGACATGATGCCGCGCCTTGTCCGAGATCCATTCCTCGTTGACGTCCTCGTTGATCCGCGGAAGGATCCGCATCACCTGGCGCTGGCGGACGTCGAGCCGGATGTTCGACCCGACCGCGTCCATGACGTCGATCGCGGGGACTTTCTTCAATTCCCACGGCCGAACCTCGAAGCTCGACGGCCGCTGGAGCAGTGCCCCGACCGGGCAGATATCGCCCAGGTTGCCCGACATCTCGCTGGTCAGCGCCTTTTCGAGATAGGCGGTGATCTGCGAATCCTCGCCGCGGTACAGCATGCCGATCTCGGGCGTGCCCGCGACCTCCTCGCTGAACCGGATGCAGCGCGTGCACTGGATGCAGCGGGTCATCGCGGTCTTGATCACCGGGCCCATATATTTGTCTTCGACCGCGCGCTTGTTCTCGTCGAAGCGCGAGGTGCCGCGGCCATAGGCCATCGCCTGGTCCTGCAGGTCGCACTCGCCGCCCTGGTCGCAGATCGGGCAGTCGAGCGGGTGGTTGATGAGGAGAAACTCCATCATCCCCTCGCGCGCTTTCTTGACCATCGGCGTGTCGGTGCGAATGACCTGCTTGTCGGCGGCGGGCAGCGCGCACGACGCCTGCGGCTTGGGCGGCCCGGGGGCGACCTCGACCAGGCACATGCGGCAATTGCCGGCGATGCTGAGGCGTTCGTGATAGCAGAAGCGCGGGATTTCCTTCCCCGCAAGCTCGCACGCCTGAAGCACGGTCGCCCCCTGCGGAACCTCGATCTCGACGCCGTCGACGGTGACCAGGGGCATTAGTGGGCCTTCCCAAGATCGGGTCGCTGTGTCGCCATCGCTAGCCTGTAGTAGTTGATGGCGACCGTGCCGCGCAGTGCGGATCGACCGAATTTCAGCGTTCCGCCTTCAAGACATTCCGTGAATGCCGGACGCAGAGCGTTTATCCGGCTCAGTTCCTCGGGAATTTCTGGCTTGGTCAGAAGCCAGTAGCGCGATCCAACCGGGTCACGGCGAGCAATGCATTCCCCGTAACGCGACATCCACGCGACACCGAACGCCTTGTCGAACGAATCTTGAAGGTCCTTCCGTTGACGGTCCTTTTTCGCCTTAGTCAGCTTGGCGTCGAGTTCAGTTCGGTCGGGATAGGGCAAATGCGCGAGCGGCAGCCGATCGGAGAAATCGGATGGGCCTGCCTTGGCGAAGTCGGCATTCACCAACGCCTCCGCCAGCGCGTCGCGATAAGTATCGCCTCCAAACTTGGCTTGGACCGGACCGGCCACGCTTCCCAGGCAGCCGCCGTCGATCAGATCGTCGTAGCGACGAAAAATCTCGCCGTTTCCGACGTCGGCCAACAATGCCTCCGAGGCCCGCCGATGATGACTACGAACGACGCAGTCCGCATATTGCCTCGTCAGTTGCCTCACTTCGGTTGGCTTATAGTCCTGACCCGATACCACGTCAGGTGCGACCAGACTCGCCGTGCCCAGAAAGATCAGTGCGCGCGGTTTCATTCCGCCGCCTCCCTTAGTCCGCCGCCGCGCTCGGCAATGCGCCGCTCGATCTCGGGCCGGAAATGCTTGACCAGGCCCTGGATCGGCCATGCCGCGGCATCGCCCAGCGCGCAGATCGAGTGGCCCTCGATCTGCTTGGTCACGTCGAGCAGTCGGTCGATCGTGCCGATGTCGGCGTCGCCGGTGCGTAAGCGTTCCATCGTCCGCCACATCCACCCGGTGCCCTCGCGGCACGGGGTGCACTGGCCGCAGCTCTCATGCTTGTAGAAATAGGACAGGCGGGCGATCGCGCGGACGATGTCGGTCGACTTGTCCATGACGATCACCGCCGCCGTGCCGAGCCCGCTGCCGAGCGCCTTCAGCCCGTCGAAGTCCATCGGCGCGTCCATGATCTCGTGCGCCGGAACGAGCGGCACCGATGACCCGCCCGGGATCACCGCGAGCAGATTGTCCCACCCGCCGCGGATGCCGCCGGCGTGGCGGTCGATCAGCTCGCGGAAGCTGATCCCCATGCACTCCTCGACCACGCACGGCGTGTTCACATGACCCGAGATCTGGAACAGCTTGGTCCCCTCGTTCTTCGGATTGCCGAAGCCCGCGAACCACGCCGCGCCACGCCGCAGGATCGTCGGCACGACCGCGATGCTCTCGACATTGTTGACCGTCGTCGGGCACCCATAGAGGCCCGCCCCGGCCGGGAACGGCGGCTTCAGCCGCGGCTTGCCCTGCTTGCCCTCGAGGCTTTCGAGCATCGCGGTCTCTTCGCCGCAGATGTAGGCACCCGCACCGCGATGGACGAACACATCGAAATCGAACCCGGCGCCGGACGCGTTCTTGCCGATCAGCCCAGCGGCATAGGCCTCGGCTACCGCTTTCCGCAGCGCCTCGGTCTCGCGGATAAATTCGCCGCGCACATAGATATACGCCGCCCGCGCGCGCATCGCGAACCCCGCGATCAGCGCACCTTCGACCAGCTTGTGCGGGTCATGGCGCAGGATCTCGCGGTCCTTGCATGACCCGGGCTCGCTCTCGTCGGCGTTGATGACGAGGAAATTGGGTTTGCCCGGCTTGGGCTCCTTGGGCATGAAGCTCCACTTCATCCCCGTCGGGAACCCCGCCCCGCCGCGCCCGCGAAGGCCCGAGGCCTTGACCTCCTCGATGATCGCCTCTTCGCCGCGCTGGATCAGGCCCAGCGTCCCGTCCCAATCGCCGCGCGCCTGCGCCGCCTTCAAGTCGGGCGACTGGAAGCCATAGACGTTGGTGAAGATGCGGTCCTTGTCCGCAAGCGCCGCCACGGTCATCGCGCAACTCCGAGGAAATAGATCGCGGCAATGACAATAACCGCGATCAGCGCGAACTTGATCATGCCTTTGACGAACTTGAACGCGAGGAAGGCAAGCACCAGCGCGATGACAATCCCGACAATCATGCCCGCTGCCCCCGATAATCGTAATTGCGCTCGGCCATTTTCTTGAGGCTGGTCGGGCCGCCCTGGGGACAGCTTGTCTGGCGGTCAATCTGCGCGCCGGGTTTGGGGCTCTCCCCCCGCGCCAGCGCATCGAGCACGAGCCCCATGCTGTCCTGCGTCAAATCCTCGAAATTATCGTCGTTGATCTGGACCATCGGCGCATTGGTGCAGGCGCCGAGGCACTCGACCTCGGTCAGCGTGAACAGCCCGTCGGGGGTGGTGTGGCCCTTTTTCAGCCCGCGCGCCTTGCACGCGGCGAAAACGTCGTCCGACCCCGCCAGCATGCACGGGGTCGTCCCGCACACCTGGACATGGAAGCGGCCGACCGGCGCCAGGTTGAACATGGTGTAGAAGGTCGCGACCTCGAGCAGGCGGACCGGCGGCAAGTCGAGATGCGCGGCGACATATTCGATCACCGGGATCGGCAGCCAGCCTTGCGTATTGGTCTCGGCCCCAACCTGGCGCTGGGCGAGGTCGAGCAACGGGATCGTCGCCGACTGCTGCCGCCCCTCGGGATAGCGCGAAATGATGTCCGCCGCGGCCTTGGCGTTGGCCGAGGACCAGGCGAACCCGCCCCACTTGGCGCGGAGTTCGGGCGTGTCGGGATGAAAAACGCGGTCGGCCATTAGCGGTCGCACTCCCCGAATACGACGTCGATCGCGCTCAGCACGGCGGTCGTATCCGCCAGCATGTGGCCCTTCATCATGAAGTCCATCGCCTGCAAATGCGAGAACGCGGTCGGCCTGATCTTGCACCGATACGGCCGGTTAGTCCCATCCGCGACGAGATACACCCCGAACTCGCCCTTGGGGCTTTCGGTCGCGACATAGACCTCGCCGGCGGGGACGTGATAGCCTTCGGTATAGAGCTTGAAGTGATGGATCATCGCTTCCATCGAGGTCTTCATTTCGCCCCGCGTCGGCGGGAACACCTTGCGGTCGAGGCTGCCGATCGGCCCCTCGGGCATGTCGCGGATGCACTGGCGGATGATCCGCGCCGACTGCCGCACTTCCTCGACCCGCACCATGAACCGGTCGTAGCAATCGCCGCGCGTGCCGACGGGGACGTCGAATTCCATCCGGT
>JALYIX010000050.1 GCA_030775565.1 Pseudomonadota bacterium
GTGGTCCTGGACGAAGGCGTCGAACGCGGCGCGGGCGTCGGGCGAATGGTTCTTCATCCGCACCTGGCACAGCGCGTCGAGCCCGCGTCCGATCTTGACCGGGTCGACCAGGCGAACCGCCGGGCCGAGGACGCCGGCAGCCTCGAGTGCCTTGATCCGTCGCCAGCAGGAGGCGGGGGAGGCGCCGACTTCGGCGGCAAGGTCGGCTTGGCTGATGTCGGCGCGTTGTTGGAGGATGCGCAGGATTCGGCGATCGAGCGGATCGACCGGAATAGACTGAACTTCGTCGGGCATCGCGCTATCCTTGAAACGTCTGTTTCATGAGATAGCCTAACCGCGCGAAATCTGAAAGGACTTTGCAGGAAAGACCGGGTAAGTGTTGCAGTCATGGATGCTGCAACCTCCGCTGCTGGCCGACTGACTGCTGCGGGGGCGCATTCCGCTTCCACGCCACTGGCCGAGCCGGATTGGGCGACGGTTGCACGGCTGGTGACGACGAGCCGCGCGCTCGATGCGGTCGAGGAGAGCGTGCTCGTCCCGGCCAAGAAGATCATGTACCAGTTTTCGGCGCGCGGGCATGACCTGGCGCAGGTGTTGCTCGGGCTGCAGCTGAGGAAGGGCGATGCGGCGTGCGGCTATTATCGCTCGCGCCCGCTGCTGCTCGCGCTCGGCGTGCGACCCGCCGACGCGCTTGCTTCGGGGATGGGGCGCAGCGGCGGCTATTCCGACGGGCGCGATATCGGCGTGGTGTTCAACTACCCAAATCCCGACGGGGCGCATGCCCTGCCGATGTGCGGCGGGGTGGGCGCGCAATATACGCCGGCGGTCGGCTGGGCACAGGCGATCCGCTACAAAGGCCAAGTTCTGGGCGAAGGACCTGACGATGCGATCGCGGTCGTGCTCGGCGGCGATGCGAGTTGCGCGACGGGGGGCTTCTGGTCGGCGCTGACGATCGCCACCACGCAATGCCTGCCGCTGCTGTTCTTTATCGAGGACAATGGGTTCGGGATTTCGGTGCCGTCCTCGTTCCAGACTCCGGGCGGGGACATCGCCGCGAATTTGGCGAGCTTTGCCGGGCTGACGATCTTCGCCGGGGACGGGACCGAGCCGGCTGAGGCGTCGCGGCTGATCGCGGCGGCGGTGGCGCATGTCCGGGGCGGGGAGGGGCCGGCGATGCTCCGGCTGACGGTGCCGCGGCTCGAGGGACACAGCTTTCAGGATACGCAGGCCTACAAGTCGGACGCGGTGGTGGAGGCCGAATGGGCGCGCGATCCGCTGCCCAAGTTGAAGGCGTTCGCGGGTGATCTCGACTGGGCTGCGATCGAGCGCGAGGTCGATGCAGCGGTCGAGAACGCGCTCGCCGAAGCCGAGGCGCGGCCCCCCTCGCTTCCCGCGCAGGTCACCGACCATGTGTTTTCGGACGGGACTCCGGCGACGGTCGGGAGCCTCGCCAACGCCGGTTATCGGGCGCCGCCGGCCAGCGCCGAGCCGCATCCCGACGGCCAGCGGATCAACATGGTGACTGCAATCCGGCGCACATTGGATCAGGAGCTGGGTGAGAACCGGCGCGTCGTTGTGTTCGGCGAGGATGTCGGGCCCAAGGGCGGGGTGCATGCGGTGACGCTTGGCCTTCAGAAGAAATATGGCGAGGCGCGGGTGTTCGATACCAGCCTCAATGAAGAGGGGATCGTCGGGCGTGCGGTGGGCATGGCGCTCGCCGGACTGATGCCCGTGCCCGAGATCCAGTTCCGCAAATATGCAGAGCCGGCGACCGAGCAGATCAACGACTGCGGGACGATGCGCTGGCGGACGAACAACCGCTTCGCCGCGCCGATGGTGCTGCGCGTGCCGGGTGGGTTCTTCAAGTGCGGCGACCCATGGCACAGCCAGACCAACGAGGTCGCGTTCGTCCATAATCCGGGGTGGAAGGTGGCGGTGCCGTCGAATGCCGAGGATGCGGTCGGGCTGCTGCGCGCAGGCATGCGCGGGGAGGATCCGGTGATCTTCTTCGAACATCGCGCGATGCTCGACGATGCCTGGGCGCGGCGGCCATGGCCGGGGGCGGACTATGTGCTGGAGTTCGGGCGGGCGAAGCGGACGCGGTCGGGGACGGCAATCACGATCGTGACGTGGGGCGCGATGGTGCCGAGGTGCGAGGCGGCGGCGGAGGGTTTCAGCGCCGATATCATCGACTTGCGCACGCTTATGCCGTGGGATCGGGAGATGGTGCTAGAGAGTGTGCGGGCGACCCGGCGGTGCCTGATCGTTCACGAGGATCTGCGCACCGGCGGGTTCGGGGCGGAGATTGCAGCGGTGGTCGCCGACGAGGCGTTCCTCGATCTCGACGCGCCCGTCGCGCGGGTGACGATGCCCGATATCCCGAGCCCGCATCACCCCTCGCTGCTCGAATGGGCGGTGCCGAGCGTGGCGCGGATCAGGGCCGAGATCGAGCGGCTGGTGGGGTTTTGATGAGCACCGAGGTTCGCGTGCCCGACGAACAGGAGGGGACCAAGGCGGTCGTGCGGGCGTGGTTGAAGCGCGTCGGCGACCGGGTCGAGGTCAACGATCCGCTGGTCGAACTCGAGACCGACAAGGTCACGCAGGAAGTGCCGGCGCCCTGTGCCGGGGTGCTGAGCGAGATCCTGCTGGAGAGTGATGCGGAGGCGCTGCCGGGGGCGGTGCTGGGGCGGATTTCGAGTGCGCCCCCCACGTCCGGTCATTCCGAGCGCAGTCGAGGGACTATGCCGAGCGCAGCCGAGGCTTCTGGACCGGTTCTCGGCTTCGCTCGAACCAGTGCCTCGACTGCGCTCGGGAAGAACGGAGGTGGGGAGGAGCGGCTGTCACCTTCCGTAAAACGTGCGCTGCGGCAGCATGGCGTCGATCACGCTGGCCTTACGGGCACCGGGCGCAATGGGCGGATCACGCGCGAGGACGTCGACCGCGCGGTCGCTTCGGGCGCGACGGCTTCGCGCGACGTGCCGCACGACCGCATGCGGCTGCGCATTGCCGAGAATATGGTGCGCGCGGTGGCCGAGGCGCCGCATGTCACGGCGGTGTTCGAGGCCGATTTCTCGGGCATCGCGGCGCACAAGGCGGGGCTGGCCGCAAAGGGGGTCAAGCTCAGCTACACGGCTTATCTGGTCAAGGCCGCGGCCGAGGCGATGGCCGCCGCGCCGGCGATCAACGGACGGTGGGAGCGTGACCGGATCGCGCTCGGCGAAGGGGTGAATGTCGGGATCGGGACCGCGCTCGGGGACAAGGGGCTGGTCGTGCCGGTGGTGCGCGATGCTGCGAACTTGTCGCTCGAGGCCATCGGCGCGCGGCTTGACGACCTTACCGCACGCGCCCGCGCCGGGCAGTTGACCGGGGCGGACGTGTCGGGCGGCACCTTCACCATTTCCAACCATGGCGTGTCGGGCTCGCTGCTTGCCGCGCCGATCATCCTTCATGCCGGCCAGGCGGCGATCCTCGGGGTCGGCAAGCTTCAGAAGCGGGTCGTCGTGCGGACGGTCGGCGGACAGGATGCGATCGTCGTCGCGCCGATGGCCTATGTCACGCTGACGATCGACCACCGCGTCGTCGACGGGCATCAGACCAACGCGTGGCTCAGCCGCTTCGTCGAGATTCTCGAGACCTGGCCGGCAGGTTGAGGCGCAATTCCGCGCTCGTTTCGCTCCCGTTTTCAATTGATTAGCTAATGTTGGCAGGAACGCTCGGCCGGCTTGCCGGTTTGGGGATGACCGGGCGCGCGAGCCCATCGCGCCGTCCGGACCAGCTCCAGGA
>JALYIX010000051.1 GCA_030775565.1 Pseudomonadota bacterium
CTGCAATATGTCGTGCTCGACGAGGCCGACGAGATGCTCGACATGGGCTTTCGCGAGGACCTCGAGGAAATCCTCGACGCGACCCCCGCCGAGCGCCGCACGCTGTTGTTCTCGGCGACGATGCCCAAGCCGATCGTCGCGCTGGCCAAGCGCTATCAGAAGGATGCGCTGCGCATTTCGACCGTCGGCGACGACCATGGCCATGGCGACATCGCCTATCAGGTGGTGACCGTCTCGCCGTCCGAAATCGAGCATGCGGTAATCAACCTGCTGCGCTTCCACGAGGCCGAGACGGCGATGCTGTTCTGCGCCACGCGCGACAATGTGCGGCACCTTCATGCAACGCTGGTCGAGCGCGGCTTCGCCGCCGTGGCGCTGTCGGGCGAGCATAGCCAGAACGAGCGCAACCAGGCGCTTCAGGCGCTGCGCGACGGCCGCGCGCGGGTGTGCGTCGCGACCGACGTCGCCGCGCGCGGGATCGACATCGCCTCGCTCAGCCTCGTCGTCCACGTCGAGGTGCCGCGCGACGGCGAAGTGCTCCAGCACCGCTCGGGCCGCACCGGGCGCGCGGGGAACAAGGGCACCGCGGTGCTGATCGTTCCTTACCCCCGCCGCCGCCGGGTCGAGGGGATGCTGCGCGGGGCGCGGATCGCCGCCGAATGGACCCAGGTGCCTTCCGCCGACGCAATCCGCGCCAAGGATCGCGAGCGGTTGCTGGCCCGCCTTGCGGTGCCGGTCGAGGCAAGTGGGGAGGAGCGCGCGCTGGCCGCGCAGCTGGTCGAAACGATGACCCCGACCGACCTCGCGCTGGCGCTGCTCGCGGCGCACAAGGGCAGCATGCCCGAGCCCGAAGAGCTGATCGACATGTCGGCCCGCCAGCCCGTTGGCGGCGGCGACAATGCACCGCGCGGCGGTCCCGACGAGGGGCCGCGCGACCGCGCCGACTTCGACGATGCGCTGTGGTACCGGATGGACATCGGGCGGCAGCACCAGGCCGACCCGCGCTGGATCCTGCCCTTGCTGTGTCGTCGCGGCCATGTCTCGCGCAACCAGATCGGCGCGATCCGGATCATGCCGACCGAGACCTGGTTCCAGCTTGCCCGACCCGCCGAGGCCAAGTTCCGCGAGGCGGTCAAGCGCACCGCCAACCCTGCGAGCGAGGACGAGACCGGGATCAGGATCGAGCCTGCCCCCGGCGCGCCCCCCGGCAATCGCCGCGCGCCGTCGCACAATGAACGCGGCGAGGCACAGCCCCCCGTGGCTCGGCGCACCGACCAGAAATATATCAAGCCGGCGGGCGCCAAGCCGCCGTTCAAGCCGCGCAAGAAGCCTCCGCACCAGAAATGATCGCCCCGGCCTTCGACGCGATCGTGCTTGGCGCCGGCGCGGCCGGACTGATGTGCGCCGCGACCGCCGGACAGCGCGGGCGGCGCGTGCTGGTGATCGATCACGCCGATGCGCCGGGCAAGAAGATCCTCATCTCGGGCGGGGGGCGGTGCAACTTCACCAATTTCCACACCGCGCCCGACCGTTTCCTGTCGGCCAACCCGCACTTCGCGCGCTCGGCGCTGAGCCGCTACACGCCGGCGGATTTCCTGGACCTCGTCGAGCGGCACGGCATTGCGTGGCACGAGAAGACGCTCGGGCAGCTGTTCTGCGACGGCTCGGCGCGGCAGGTCGTGGCGATGCTGCAGGACGAGTGCGACGCGGGCGCGGTCGAGATGGAGTGCGGGTCGCCGATCCGCGCGGTCGATCATGGCGACGGTCAGTATCGCGTCACTTTCGGGGCCCGCACTGTATCCGCGCCTGCGCTGGTCATTGCCACCGGCGGACCCTCGATCCCGAAGATGGGCGCGACCGGTTTCGCCTATGATCTCGCGCGCAAATTCGGGTTGAAGATCGTCGAGCCGCGCCCGGCGCTGGTGCCGCTGACGCTGGCCGGCGAGGAGCTGCTGTTTCGCGAATTGTCGGGGGTCGCCGCCGAGGTCTTTGCGCGCTGCGGCGGCGCATCATTTCGCGAAGCCGCGCTGTTTACCCACCGCGGACTGTCGGGCCCGGCGATCCTGCAAGTCTCGTCCTACTGGCGCCGCGGCGAAGCAGTCGCGATCGACTTCGTGCCCGATCGCGAACCGGGCTGGCTCGTCGAGGCCAAGCGCTCTACCCCGCGCGCGACGCTCAAGCGCCAGCTTGCGACGGTCCTTCCCGAACGGCTTGGCGCCACCCTCGACCAGCAGCTCGCGCTTCCCGGCGAGCTCGCCAATCTTTCCGACCGGGCGCTGACCGCCGCCGAGCAGCGCCTGGCGAACTGGACCTTCACCCCCAACGGCAGCGAAGGCTTCGCGAAAGCCGAGGTGACCGCGGGCGGGATTGCGACCGCCGGGCTGTCGTCGAAAACGATGCAGGCGACCGCCGTCCCGGGCCTTTACGCGATCGGCGAGGCGGTCGACGTCACCGGTTGGCTCGGCGGCTATAATTTCCAGTGGGCCTGGGCCAGCGGAGTCGCGGCGGGCCAGGCGCTCTGACAACGTGCTACCGGAGGCTGGCGAACCAAATGGTGTGGGTCGGGCCCTTGCCGTTGCTCCGTGCCCGGACTTTTTGTTCGTCGACGGTGAAGCCGAGGACGCCGAGGCGCTTGGTGAAGGCGGGGTCGGGTGCGGCTGACCAGATCGCCAAGATGCCGCCGGGACGAAGCGCGGCCTTGGCCTGGCTCAGGCCCTTGGCACTGTAGAGACCGTCGTTGGCCGGACGCGTCAGGCCGTCGGGACCATTGTCGACGTCGAGCAGGATCGCGTCATACCCCCCGGCGGGCTCGGCGATTTCGCGCGCGACGTCGCAGATGCGGAGGTAGACACGCGGGTCGTCGAGGCAGCCGGCGGTGAGTTCGGCGAGCGGGCCACGCGCCCAGTCGATGATCATCGGCACCAGTTCGGCAACGACGATCTCGGCCTTGGGTCCGGTTGCCGCCAGCAGCGCGCGCAGGGTACAGCCCATGCCATAGCCACCGACGAGGATGCGCGGGGCCGGGCGGTCGCCGAGCCGGTCAAGCGTCATCCGTGCAAGCGCGATTTCGGAACCGCTCATGCGGCTCGACATCAGCTCGTTGCGCTCGAGGCAGATCATGTAATCCGCGCCGCGCCGGTAGAGCGAGAGCGGCGGGCCACCCGGGACCTCGGCGATCCCGACCAGCTCGCGCGGGATCAAGGCACCAGGCTGACGAAGCGCGCGACGATCACCGCTTCCGGGCTTTTCTGGCGGCGTAGCGGGCGTCGCGGATCGCCTTTTGCTCTTCGGGCGTGAGCGGCTTGGCGGCGGCAGCGGCGGCGGCTTCACGCTCCGCGCGCTCGGCTTCCTTGGCCGCCTTGGCTTCGGCCATCGCCTGCTGCTTGGCGGCGCGCTTTTCAGCGGCGGCGGCTTCCTTGGCTTCGGCGGCGGCACGCTGCGCTTCGAGCTGGGCCGGATCGGGCGCCGGCCGGGCACGCAATTTCTCGAGCGCTGCTTCCTTGGCCTTGCGCGCCAGCTCGGCGCGTTCGGTGAAGTCGGGGACCTTGAAACCCATGATTATTTCGACCGCTCGACCTGTTCGAATTCAAGCTCGACCGGGGTCGCGCGCCCGAAGATCGAGACCGACACCTTGACCCGGCTGCGGTCGAAATCGAGTTCCTCGACGATGCCGTTAAAGCTCGCGAACGGGCCGTCGAGCACCTTGACCGAATCGCCGATCTCGTAATCGACCTTGATCCGGGCCTTGGGCGCGGCGGCGGCGGCTTCCTCCTTGGTGTTGAGAATGCGCGCGGCCTCGGCCTCGGTGATCGCCTGCGGCTTGCCGTTGGGGCCGAGGAAGCCCGTCACCTTCGGGGTGTTCTTGACGAGGTGATAGACCTGGTCGTTCATCGCCAGCTTGGCGAGGACATAGCCCGGGAAGAATTTGCGGTCGCTCGTGACCTTCTTGCCGCGGCGGACCTCGGTGACCTTTTCGGTCGGGACTTCGATCGCTTCGACGGCCTGCGTCAGGCCAAGGCGCCCGGCCTCGGCGACGATCGAGTCGCGGACCTTGTTTTCGAAGCCCGAGTAGGCGTGGATGATGTACCAGCGGGACATGAGGTTTGTGCTGCCCTTACTTTGCCAAAAGGCCGAGGAGGAACTGGACGATCGCGCTGAACGCGGCGTCGACGCCGAAGAAGAAGACCGCCAGGATCGAGGTCATGATCGCGACCATGATTCCGGTAGTGACGGTCTCGCGGCGGGTCGGCCAGACGACCTTGTTGCCTTCGACGCGGACCTGACGGAAAAATTCGCCGGGAGTAACCTTGGCCAATGTGCGACCTCTTCGAGATAGAAAAAAGAGGCCTGCGGGACACCCCGCCAGACCTCGTGGAAACGCCATAACGCCAAGCGGGGGGTGAAGGCAAGGTTGTTGCATCGCTAGATCGCTGGCAGCACCTTGCCCGAGCAGGTCCCGAAGCCGATGCGGGCGGCGCCGGGGGCTTCGCACCAGGCGGTGAGGGTAAGCTCGTCGCCGTCCTCGAGGAAGCTGCGCTGTTCGCCCGAGGGGAGGGTGATCGGCGCCTTGCCGCCCTCGCTGATCTCGAGCAGCGAGCCGCGCCCGCCCGCGTCGGCGGTCGACAGCGTGCCGGTGCCGATGAGGTCGCCGGGCGAAAGATTGCAGCCGTTCGAGCTGTGGTGCGCGACGATCTGGGCCGCGGACCAGTACATCGCGGACGCGGCGTCGCCCGTGCTGAGGACATGCGGTGCAAGACCCGCGGCGCGGATTGCGTCGGTCTGGAGCGTGACTTCGAGGCTGATCCCGAGCGCGCCCGCCGCGCGATCGGCCGGATCGTCGAGATAGGGCAGCGGCGCGGGGTCGCCGGTGGGCCGCGGCGGCATCGCTTTGCGGAACGGCAGGAGCGCGTCGGCGGTCACCACCCACGGCGAGACGCTGGTCAGGAAATTCTTCGCCAGGAACGGCCCGAGCGGCTGATATTCCCATGCCTGGAGGTCGCGCGCCGACCAGTCGTTCAACAGGCAATAGCCGGCGATATAGTCGCTTGCCTGACCAATCGGAAGCGGCGCGCCAAGATCGTTGCCGCGGCCGATCCACAGGCCCAGCTCGAGCTCGTAATCGAGTCGGCGCGACGGCGAATAGATGGGTTCGGCGGCTTGCGGTGGCTTGCGCTGGCCCTTGGGGCGGATCACCGGCTGGCCCGACACGCGCACCGAGCTTGCCCGGCCGTGATAGCCGATCGGCACATATTTATAGTTGGGCATCAGTGGCTGGTCGGGGCGGAACTGGCGGCCGATGTTGGTGGCATGGTGGATGCCGACATAAAAGTCGGTGAAGTCGCCGATCCGGACGGGCAAGTGCATCGTCGCGCCGGACTGGGCGACGAGATGAGGCTCGACCGCGCGTCGATGCGCGGGATTGCTCAGCAGCTCGGACAAGCGGCGGCGGAGCGCGGTGGCGTCGGCGGGGCCGTGGGCGAGCCAGTCGTTGAGCACCGGCTGCGCCAGCGCGCGCTGCCACGCCGGATCGAGCAGGCCGGCGATTCCCGGGAGGTCGAGGATGTGGTCGCCGATCGCCACCCCGATGCGCGGCTCGCCATCCTCGTGGAACACGCCCAGCGGCAGGTTCTGGACCGGGAAGTCGCGATGGCCGTCGGCACCGGCGACCCAGCTGGTGCGCGCGCAATCATGGGTTTCGTCGAGGCTGATCATTGCACGTCCCGCGCCGTTGGCTGCGGCGCGGGGGTTAGGGCCAGCCTTGGCGGACGTCTAGTTGACGTTGACGTTGATCTTGTCGGGGACGTTGATCGTCGAGGATTTGCCGCCGAGGCCAAGCTGGTCGCGGAACAGGAACAGCAGCCCGAGCACGATAATGAACAGGACGACCACGGCGACGATCCCGCCATTGCCGCCGCCCGTTTCGACGATCGTGGTATGCTCCACCGGCCGTTCGTCATTGTCCATGGTTGGTCTCCCTGATCAAACCTTATTGAGCCTGCGAAACAAACGCCCCCGCTGCCGGGCGGTTCCGCGACGCATCCTTCCCGCGCGAATCGCGTTGAAGCGCCGAACCTGAAGGAGAAGACGCATGGCCGGTTTCGAAGACATCAAGGAACATATGGAAGTGATCGGCGCCGACGGCGTGCATGTCGGCACCGTCGATCATGTCCAGGGCGACCGCATCAAGCTGACCAAGAAGGACAGCGGCGAGGGCAGCCACGAAGGCCACCACCATTATATCTCGCGCGGATTGGTCGCCGAGGTCGAGGGCGACCAGGTGCGGCTGTCGGCCAATGGCGATGTCGCGGTGACGTTCGAGGAAGAAAAGAGCGGGGCCTAGCTTTTTCGCGAAGATTTGTGCCAGCCCGCGCCCCCACCCGGCCAACCCATAAGATACAC
>JALYIX010000052.1 GCA_030775565.1 Pseudomonadota bacterium
ACGGATTATAGCTTGGGGTGAAATGCTTGCCGACGTCGTAGCCGGAGCCGAGCGCGTCGCTTACCCCCTTGACCATCTGCTTCTTGATCATCGCCGGCCAGCGGCGCGCCAGCTGGAAGAAGAACAGTTGCATGGTCACGTTGCGCCACCTGGCAATGCCATAGGCGAGCCTCGGCGGCAGCTTGGCCCGCAGCCAGTTGGCGACCCCGTCCTCGGCCGGGCGGCTGACGACATAGGTCGGCGAGCGCTGCAGCATCGTCACATGGGCCGCCGCCTTGGCCATTTCGGGGACCAGCGTCACCGCGGTCGCGCCGCTGCCGATGACCACCACGCGCTTGCCCGTATAGTCGAGCTGGTCGGGCCAGAACTGCGGGTGGATGAATTCCCCGGCGAAGTCTTCGCGTCCCGGAAAGTCGGGAAGATGGCCTTCGGCATAATCATAATAGCCGCTGCACATGTGCAGCCAGCGGCAGCGCAGGCTGACGGTCTCGCCATTGTCCTGCCGCTGCGCCTCGACCGTCCAGCACGCATCGGCGGACGACCAACTCGCGCGCTTCACCTGATGGTGAAAGCGGATGTGGGGCTCGATCCCGGCCTCGCGCGCGGTGTCGCGGACATAGGCGAGGATCGACGGCCCGTCGGCGATCGACTTGGCCTCGGTCCACGGGCGAAAGGCGTAGCCCAGCGTGTACATGTCGCTGTCCGAGCGGATCCCGGGGTAGCGAAACAGGTCCCACGTCCCGCCGATCGCCGCCCGTCCTTCAAGGATCGCGAAGCTTCGGTCGGGACAATGTTGCTGCAGGTACCAGGCGGCGCCGATCCCCGACAGGCCGGCACCGACGATCAGGACATCGACATCGACCGCGTTCGACGTCGCCTCGCTGGTCGCGCTGGAGGGCTCGGCTCGCGCGGCCATCACTGCGACCGCCGAGGCGTCGGACGGGATGCGTTCGCTGCCGGGAGCTGGAACAGCGCGTCGATCTTGCGCTCGATCCGGGCCAGTTGGTCGACCGTATCTGGCTCGCCCAAACCGACCGCGTCGGGTCCGAGCGGCGGGCTCGCCGGCGCTCGTTCGCCGCGTTGCCGGGCCAGTTCGGTGGTGACCTGGTCGACGAGGCGCTGCTGGAACTGGCGCATCTCGACTTCCGCACGATCGGCGTCGCCAGCGTTGATTGCGGTGAGCAGCCGCCCCGCGAACGCCGCTTCCTCGCGCTGCCGTTCGATCGTCAGATGATCGCAGGGGTGCTCCCACATCGCGCGCCATACCGACCGGTTGAGCAGCACCGATACTTCCGCGCGGATGATCGGATTGCCGCTTTCGACGACGATTGCCGCGGTGATCCCGCCCAGCGCGGTGGCGAATTCGAGCGGAGGAGAGAAACCGGCCGCGGCCATTGCCTCGACTCGCGCCACGCGCTCGCCAATTCGTCGCAGGCTGTCTGCATGGCGGTGCATCGCGACATAGCGCGCCGCCAGCGCCAGCAGCATCCCGTTGACCGCGAACACATCGGCCATGCGGTCGAGCGAATAGCCGATCACCACCGCACCGCGCTGCGGGGTCAGGTCGACCGACCCGCGACTGGCAAGCAGGCGCAACGCCTCGCGCACCGAGCCGCGGCTCGCCTGCAAGCGCTCGGCGATCTGGGTTTCGACGAGTCGTTCGCCGATGGCGATCGTCTGCGCGGCGATATCGTAGTCGATCGCGTCGGCAATTCGCTCAGGCACGCTGAGCGCCGCTTTGAGGTCGGTTCCGGATTGCTTCGCGTGGGTCATCGATGCGCAGAATAGTGCCTTGACAGAGCGCCATCCGCAAGCGGATTGTATAACAAGTTTTCCGGTCTTGTTGAACAAACAGCCCGGTTCACAGGGTGAAATGCTGCCATTCGAGCGGCTGCTACGGGGATTGGATCGATGAAGCGTATCGCAAAATATCTCGGCGGAATTTCGCTCGGAACCCTGGTCGCGGCCAGCCCGGTCGCGGCGCAAACGATTCCCCCCGCTTCCGATACGTCGCAACAAACGACCCCGGTCGGTTCCGGCGCGAACCCCGGCCTGTCGGGCTCGGCGCGGAGCGGTGCGAGCCAGTCGGCCCGGACCGATGACACCGCGGACATCATCGTCACGGCGCAGCGCCGCGCCGAATCGTTGCAGCGGGTGCCGATCGCGGTGTCGGCGTTCAACGCCCAGGCGCTCGAACGGCAACAGATCAGCAACGCGTCGGATCTTCAGCTGAGCCTGCCCAACGTTACCTTCACCAAGACCAATTTCACCTCGTCGAGCTTCACCATTCGCGGCATCGGCGACCTGTGCGTCGGGTTCAGCTGCGACAGTGCGACGGGCATTCACGTCAACGACATGCCGCTCGTTTCCACCCGCCTGTTCGAAACCGAATATTTCGATCTCGAGCGGGTCGAAGTGCTGCGCGGCCCGCAAGGCACATTGTTCGGCCGCAACGCCACCTCGGGCGTGGTCAACTTCATCACCGCGCGGCCGGACCTCACGGTCTTTCACGCCAGCGCGTCGGCCGAAATCGGCAATTACAAGAGCCGCAAGTTCAACGCGATGCTCAACATCCCCCTGATGGAGGGGGTCGGCCTGCGCGCCGCGGGCTATTATCTCAAACGTGACGGCTTCACCCGGAACCTGTTCGACGGCGGGCGCATCGATGGTCGCGATCTCTACGCGTTGCGCGGCACGCTGCGCATTCGACCCGCGGCGGGCACTACGCTCGACATCATCGGCTACACCTTCAAGGAAGACGACGACCGGTCGCGCGCGACCAAGCAATTGTGCCACCGCGACCCGACCGGGATCCTCGGGTGCCAGCCCGATTCGCTCGCCTATGAGACCCCCAACGGCAAGGCGACCCTCGCCGCCGCGCTGTCGTCGCGCCAGTTCTTCGGCCTTGCTTCGCCGACGCTGACCAATTTCGGCCTCGTTGACCTGACCCCGACCGCGCCGGATCCCTTTTTCGGTGGGACCCAGAATCCGCAAAGCCTGCGGACCGTCAATTCCGACTATCATCCGACCTACAAGGCCAAGGAAAAGTTTATCGAGGCGCGGCTCGAGCAGGATCTCGGCACGACCTTCGGCCTTACCGTCACGGGCGGCTATCACACCGAGTCGGTCGACAGCAAAACCGACTATAACCTGCTGACCGGCGACAGCCTGGCGAACAACTTCGGGCTGCTCAACCTCGCCGGTGCGGCCAGCCTCCCGGGCGCGGCGTTCGGCGGTACCAACCCGTTCACCCCGGTCGCTGCGGCATTGATCCCGAAGGGTCCGGCGGGCGGGGTCTGCACCTCGACCGTCAATGCCAGCAACACCGGCGTGTTCGGCGGCTTCACCGAAGCCTGCACCCCGGGCAGCACCGACTATGACCGCTCGGTCGGTCATTCCAAGCAAGTCTCGATCGAGGCCCATCTCGACAGCAAGTTCAGCGGCCCGTTCAATTTCCTGATTGGCGGCATCTACCTCGACAACCGGTTCAAGGATTCGAATTATTACGTTGCCTCGTTCGGCCTCGACTATGCCGCCGGCATCCTCGGTGCAGCGACCGTGCTCGGCCAGCGCGGGGCGGGTAATACCGCCTTTCCCAACGTCTTCTTGTCGCCGCCCTATTTCATCAACGAAGTCCGCGATTTCGGCCTGAAGAGCTATGGCCTGTTCGGCGAGGTCTATTTCAAGGCGAGCGACCGGCTGAAGTTCACTGCGGGGATCCGTTACAGCGACGATCGCAAGACCCAGACCGCTCGAGCACCGATCCTCGCCTTCGCCGTGCCATTCGGCGTCACCGACGCGGCAAGCTCGCCTTTCGCCGCCGGCTACGATGCCGATCCGGTGACCCCGGGGGTCCAGGACTTTGTCCGCGACAAGGTGCATTTTGGTCGGATTACCGGGCGCCTCGTGGCCGATTATCAGCTGAGCCGCGACAATCTGGTCTACGCCTCTTACTCGCGCGGGTATAAATCGGGGGGCATCAATCCGCCCGTCGATCCCAGCTTCAGCGTCAACCGCTTCTTCCAGCCCGAAACCATCGATGCGTTCGAACTGGGGTCGAAGAACGGGTTTTTCGACAATGCCGTTCGGCTCAACCTCAGCGCCTTCTATTACGGCTACAAGGGGCTGCAGCTGAGCCGGATCGTCGCGCGCACCGCAATCAACGACAACACCGACGCGAAGATCTACGGCCTCGAAGCCGAAGCAACCTTCCACCCGACGCGCGACCTGCTGTTCAACTTCTCGGCCAGCTATTTGAAGTCCAAGATCAGTAATCTGTCGCTGATCGACCCGCGCAACGTCGCGGGCGGGCGGACCGACTCGGTGATCATCAAGGACGTCACCAACGCGTCCAATTGCGTGGTCACGCCGACGATCGCCGGCAACGGGGCGGGGGCCAACGCCTTCGTCGGCGCAATCAACGGCGCGATCGGCCTCGGCGCGCCGGTCCCGGTGCCGGGCACTGGAACGACGGGCGCGTTCGGCGTCTGCTCGGCGCTTGCTGCCTATGCCGCGAACCCCACGCCGGCGCTGCGCGCGGGC
>JALYIX010000053.1 GCA_030775565.1 Pseudomonadota bacterium
CACCGCGTCGAAGCCGATGCGCTTGCCGCGCTGGGCGAGGAGATGCGTGCCCGGCTCGCGGCGATCGACGCCGGGGAGGGCGAGGTTCGCGCGATCGAACAACGCCTCGCCGCCGCGCGGGCGACCTATGACGAGGTGGCGAGCGCGCTTCACGCCGAGCGGGCCGCCGCCGCCGCCCGGCTCGACGAGGCGGTCGCGGGTGAACTTGCCCCGCTCAAGCTCGACGCCGCCCGGTTGCGGAGCGATGTCACCCCGGCCGATCCTGGTCCCTCCGGCGTCGATCGCGTGGAATTTACGGTGTCGACCAACCCCGGCGCGCCGTTCGGGCCACTCACCAGGATCGCCTCGGGAGGCGAATTGTCGCGCTTCATCCTGGCGCTCAAGGTCGCGCTGGCCGAGGCCGGCGACGCGGGGACGATGATCTTCGACGAGGTCGATCGCGGGGTCGGCGGGGCGGTGGCGAGCGCCATCGGCGAACGCCTCGCGCGGCTGGCCGAGCGGTCGCAACTGCTGGTCGTGACGCACAGTCCCCAGGTCGCCGCGCGCGCCGCGCATCATTACCGGATCGAGAAGGCGACGGGCGACAATGGCACCCGCACCACCGTCCGCAAACTCTCGCCCGACGAGCGCCGCGAGGAAATCGCGCGCATGCTGTCGGGCTCTGCAATCACCGAAGAAGCCCGCGCGCAAGCGGCACGACTATTGGAGGCAGCATGACCGACGTGACGATTACCTTCGAGGGGGAGGCGCTTTCCTCGCCGTGGCTTCCCGCCAGTGGGACGGCGCCGGCGGTCCTGATCTTACCGACGGTCATGGGGGTCAGCGAGCTTGAGATCGAGTTCGCCGGGCGGCTCAACCGCCAAGGCTATCACGCGATGGTCGGCGACCTGTTCGGGACGGTCACGCGCGGCAAGGACGTGCAGGCGATGTTCGGCGAGCTCGGACGGCTGAAGGGCGACCGCGCCGCGCTCCGCCGCCGGCTGCAGGCGCTGTTCGAGGCGATGCTCGGGCAGCCGGGGGTCGATGCCGGCAAGACCGCGGTGATCGGCTATTGCTTCGGCGGGCTGTGCGCGCTCGACCTCGCGCGGTCGGGCGCGCCGCTCGCCGCCGCCGCCAGCTTCCACGGACTGTTCGACCCGCCCGGGCTCGAGCCCCAGCCGATCAAGACGCGGGTCGTCGCCTATCATGGCTGGGACGACCCGATGGTCCCGCCCGACGCGGTGACCGCGCTGGCCAAGGAGCTGACCGAGGCCGGCGCCGACTGGCAGATCCACGGCTATGGCCATGTCGGCCACGGCTTCACCAACCCCCACGCCGACCGCATCGGGATCGCCGGGGTCGCCTATAATGCGCTTGCGGCGAAGCGCAGCTGGGCGAGCCTTGAATTGCTGCTGGCCGAAGCCTTCGAATGACCGGGGGCGGCGGGTCGGAAGCGGGGGCGGCCAACCGGTTGATGCGGCTGGCGAAGGACATCGCCCGGCACAACCGGCTGTATCACGACCGCGACGCGCCCGCGATTTCGGACGCGGACTATGATGCGCTGGTCGCCGAGAATGCCGCGCTCGAGGCCGAGTTTCCCCACCTCGTGCGGGCCGATTCGCCCTCGCGGGTGGTGGGCGCTGTGCCCACTTCGGCGCTGGCCAAGGTGGCGCATGCAAGGCCGATGCTGAGCCTCGAGAACGCCTTTGCCCCCGACGAAGTGCGCGAGTTCGTCGCGCGGGTACGGCGGTTTTTGAGCCTGGCGCCCGAGGCCGAGGTCGCGCTCACCGCCGAGCCCAAGATCGACGGACTGTCCTGCTCGCTGCGCTATGAGGCGGGCGCGCTGGTGCTGGCGGCGACGCGCGGCGACGGGACGGTCGGCGAGGATGTCACCCCCAATGCGCGGACGATCGGCGATATTCCGCAGGCGATCGATGGTGCGCCCGGCGTGCTCGAAGTGCGCGGCGAGGTCTATATGGCCAAGGCCGACTTTGCCGCCTTGAACCAGCGGCAGGAGGCGGTGGGGGGCAAGATCTTCGCCAACCCGCGCAATGCCGCCGCGGGGTCGCTCAGGCAGAAGGACGCGAAGATTACCGCGGCGCGACCGTTGCGCTTTCTGGCGCATGGCTGGGGCGAGCTTTCGGCGCCGCTCGGGGAGACGCAGTCGGAGGCGATGGCGCGCCTCGCCACGCTCGGCTTTCCGGTCAGTGACCTGCTCGCGCGGGTCGCGACGGTCGATGACGCGCTCGCCCATTATGCGGCGATCGAGCAGGCGCGCGCCGACCTGCCGTTCGACATTGACGGAGTGGTCTACAAGGTCGACCGGCTCGACTGGCAGGAGCGACTTGGCCAGGTCGCGCGCGCCCCGCGCTGGGGGCTGGCGCACAAGTTTCCGGCCGAGCGGGCGGAGACGACGCTCGAGGCGATCGATATCCAGGTCGGGCGGACGGGCAAGCTGACCCCGGTCGGGCGATTGACCCCGGTCGGGGTGGGCGGCGTGATCGTCGCCAACGTCACCCTCCACAACCGCGACGAGATCGGTCGGCTGGGCCTTCGCGTCGGCGACCGGGTGCGGATCCAGCGCGCGGGGGACGTCATCCCGCAGGTCGTCGAGAACTTGACGCGGGACGAAGTGCGGGACGCCTATGTGTTTCCCGATCATTGCCCCGAATGCGGGTCGGAAGCGGTTGCCGAGGAGGGCGAGGTCGATGTGCGCTGCACCGGCGGGCTGGTCTGCCCGGCGCAGGTGATCGAGCGCTTGCGCCATTTCGTGTCGCGCGGGGCGATGGATATCGAGGGTCTCGGCGAGAAGAGCATCGCCGAGTTCGTGTCGCTCGGCTGGCTGCACGGGCCGGCGGATATTTTCCGGCTGCATGAGCAGCGCGACGCGCTCGTCGGGCGCGAGGGGTGGCAGGCGGTATCGGTCGACAAGCTGCTCGCCGCGATCGACGCCAAGCGCGGGTTCGACCCGGCGCGGCTGCTGTTCGGGCTTGGCATCCGCCACGTCGGCGCGGTCACCGCCAAGGATTTGATGAAGGCGTTCGGGACGATCGACGCGTTGCAGGCGGCCGCGACCGGCGACGCGGCCGAGGCCGAGCTGTCGCAGGTCGAGGGGGTCGGGCCGGTGGTCGCCGAAGCGCTCGCCGATTTTTTCCACGAGCGGCATAATCGCGAGGCGCTGGCCGACCTGCTCGGCTTGGCCCGGCCCGCCGCCTTCGTCTCGACCGCGCGGACAACCGAATGGACCGGCAAGACGATCGTCTTCACCGGCACGCTCGAGACGATGAGCCGCGACGAGGCCAAGGCGCAGGCCGAGCGGCTGGGGGCGCGGGCGGCGGGGTCGGTGAGTGCCAGGACCGACCTCGTCGTCGCGGGCCCGGGGGCGGGATCGAAACTCAAGAAGGCGGCGGACCTGGGGGTGCGCGTGGCGAGCGAGGCCGAGTGGGCCGAGATCGTGGCGGGGGCGTGAACGGGCGGCGAACAGGCCGGGGCATCCCTTACGCGCTGCCGCGCGTTCCTTGGCCCATGATCCGCTTCCTCATCGCCCCGCTGCTCGCGCTGTCGGCCTGCTCGCCACCCGCGCTGCTGACCGGGCTCGACCGCCTGACTCCCGGCGGCGATTCGCGCCAAGTAGCGAGCGGGGTGCAATTCACGCCCGAGCTCAAGCTTGACGTCTATGCCCCGGCCGACGCGAAGCCCGGCCAGTCCCTCCCGGTCGTCATCTTCTATTATGGCGGCGGGTGGGTCGCGGGGTCGCGCGGCGGCTATGGGTTCGCCGGCAGCGCCTACGCTTCGAAGGGGTTCGTCACCGTCGTTCCCGATTACCGGCTGGTCCCGGGCGTGCGCTTCCCGACCTTCCTCCAGGACAGCGCGCAGGCGGTCAAATGGACCCGCGACCATATCGCGCGTTATGGCGGCGACCCGAAGCGGATCAGCCTCGCGGGACATTCGGCGGGGGCTTACAACGCCGCGATGATCGCGCTCGACGGCCATTATCTGCGCGATATCGGGGTCGATCCGAAGATCATCCGCTCGGCGGCGCTGCTGTCGGGGCCTTATGACTTCCTGCCGATCGACGAGCAGCGCGGGCGCGATGCGCTCGGCGCCTGGCCGCGCCCCGAGGAAACGCAGCCGATCCATTTCGCCAGCAGCGCCGCCCCGCCGATGCTGCTCGCCACGGGTACCGCCGACGACATCGTCCGCCCGCGCAACAGCGAGCGCCTTGCCGCCCGGCTGCGCGAACTGGGAGTCCCGGTCGAGCTCAAGCGCTATCCCGGCAAGAGCCACGTCGATCTTGCCAAGTCGCTGTCGAAACCGTTCCGCGGCACCACCCCGGCGCTGGCCGACAGCAGCGCCTTCATGATGGCGAACGCGCGCTAGCTGCGCCCCGTGACCAGCGGGCCGGCGGGGGGCGGCGGGAAGGCCATGCCGTCGACCTCGGCGCCCGGCGAGCCATTGGTCACCGCGCGGTAGATCGTGGCCCCGGCCGGGCTGAAGGTCAGCACCTCGACCAGCGCGACCGTCGCGACGATTGTCCCAAGGCCCCACTGCCACGCCGGGTGGACGCTGCCGCGGCGGCGCGTGTCGAGCGCGATGACGATGAGGAGGAAGAGCGCCACCGCGAGGAAAGTCGCCTCGAAGGCATAGGGCGCGAGCAGGGGCATCGGCAGGAGGCGGCCGAAGGCCGGGCCGAGCAGCAACGCTATGCCCGAGACATGAAGCCGGCGATGCCAGTCGGTCCGGCGGCGCATGACGATCGCCGCGCTGCTGAGGCCGACGAAGGCGAGCAGGCTGAGCGGATCGAAGATGAGGAAATTGGTCGGGCGGAAGAAGAACGGCACCTGGCCGCGGCGGACCATCGCCACCGTCACCCAGCAGCCGAGCACGACCATCGCCGCCATCCAGCCGGTGG
>JALYIX010000054.1 GCA_030775565.1 Pseudomonadota bacterium
GTGTTCCAGTCCTCCTCCTCGAGCTGCCTAGCGACGCTGATGGTATCGACCGCAATCCCGGCCGAGAGCGCGGTCATGATCGCCACCCGGACGAGCGGCGTGGAAAAGCGCATGATCGCGCCACCCGTCAGGATGAGCGTCGGCCCGGTCATCCAGAAGATGGTGCGCAGGGCGAAGAAGGGGGCCCTGACGCCGATCAGGGCGAAAACGGCGAGGCCGATGACCGTCAGCCCGGCAAGCAGGCGGGTTGCGGGGGAGGCTCGATCGGCGACCACGAACATGACGGCGAGGACGAGCATCGTCGCGCTGAGGATCGTGAAGGCGGGGCCAATGATCGAGGTGAAGAACAGCGACTTCAGTGACCAATAGGCTATCAGGCGTGGCTCGAGGATGCCGACCGCGGCGATATTGTCGTAGCGGGTGGTGAACTGAAGCAGGGCGATGCGGATCGCCCAGCCGCCGGCGAGATAGGCGGCCAGCGCCGCGGCGGCGATCGGCAGGAGCCAGGACGGCTGTTCGATCGAACGCTTCCAGTTGGCGAGCAGCAGCGCCGCCACAGCGACCGCCGGGAAGACCAGCATCGTCGTATGGAGATAGATGGCGGCGGTGGAGGACAGCGCGAAGGCAACCACGCTCCAGCGGCGATGGGCGAGAGAAGCGGAGGTCGAAAAGAGCAGCAGCGCGCCCGCTGCGACCAGCGTCGCGCACTGGACGAAGATGTAGGCGCGCGCCTGCTCGGCGTAATAAATCTGGGAGGAGGACATGGCGCCAAGGACGAGCGCGACGAACCCCGCGCCATTGCCGTAGGTGCGCCGCGCGATGGCGAAGATCAGCGCCAGCGCGCAAAGGCTCGCGGCGATCGACAGTGAGCGGATGGCGAGATCGCTCGAGCCGAAGATGCGCCACATCCTGAGCAGGGTGTAATAGAGCGGCGGGTTGGTTTCGCGCAGCATCCAGTCGCTCCACAGGCGGCTGAACGGCTGGTCGGAGAAGAACAGCGAGGCCTGCTCGTCGAACCACAGCGAATGGTTGGCGAGCGACAGGCGGATGGCGGCGGCGAGGGCGAAGACGAGCGAGGGGAGCAGCCAGCTTGGGGCGCGGCGCTTTGTGCTGGGCGGCGTGGGGTCGGTCAATGCGCGGGGGTCCGCTGCGCGCTGGCGAGGTGGTGCGCGTGGGTGATCGCGACGGCGAGCGCGTCGGCGGCGTCGGGGCCGGCGATCCTGACCCCGGGAAGGAGGCGCTGGACCATGGCATGAACCTGCGCCTTTTCGGCCGCGCCGGTGCCGACGACGGCTTTCTTGACGAGGCGCGCGGCATATTCGGCGACGTCGATCCCCGAGCGGGCAGCGATCATCAGGACGACCCCCCTCGCGTGGGCGAGCTTCAAGGTCGACTGGGGGTTCTTGTTGAGGAAGATTTCCTCGGCGGCGGCGGTGCCGGGAGCGTGGTCGGCAAGGATCGCGTCGAGCATCGTTGCGAGGTGCGAGAGGCGTTGGGGGAGGGTCTCCTTGGCGTCAGTCCTGAGTTGGCCGTTGGCGATGTGCGTCAGGCGGTTGCCCTCCGCGCGGACCAGGCCGTAGCCGGTGCATGAGAGCGACGGGTCCAAACCTAGGATAATCACGACGCCCCCTTCGCCCCGCTCCGTTTCGCCGAGTAGCTTTCTCCCGCAGGGGAATTGGAGGTTTAGCCCAGCCTCTCCATGATGTCGTCCGAGACTTCGTAATTGCCCCACACGGTCTGGACGTCGTCGTCGTCGTCGAGGGCGTCGATCAGCTTCATCAGCGTGCCGGCGTCGCCTTCGCCGACTTCGACCATGACCTGCGGGCGCCAGGCGAGTTTCGCGCCTTCGGCATCGCCGAGTGTCGGTTCGAGCGCTTTTGCGACTTCGTGGAGCGCGCCGATCTCGGTCCAGATCTCGTGGCCGTCGTCGGACGAGGAGACGTCCTCGGCGCCCGCCTCGAGCGCGGCTTCGAACACCTTGTCGGGGTCGCCGACCGAGGCCGGATAGCTGATCAGGCCCATGCGGTCGAAGGCATGGCTGACGCTGCCGCTTGCCCCCAGATTGCCGCCGTTCTTGGAGACGGCGGTGCGGACATTGGTGGCGGTGCGGTTGCGGTTGTCGGTCAGCGCCTCGATGATCAGCGAGACCCCGCCGGGGCCGAAGCCCTCGTAGCGGATTTCCTCATAGGTCTCGGCGTCGCCGCGCGCGGCCTTGTCAATCGAGCGCTGGATATTGTCCTTGGGCACCGACTGCGCTTTCGCGGCATTGATCGCGGCGCGCAGCCGCGGGTTCATGTCGGGATCGGGCAGGCCCATCTTCGCGGCGACGGTGATTTCGCGGCTCAATTTGGAGAACATGCCGGCGCGTTTCTTGTCCTGCGCGCCCTTGCGGTGCATGATATTCTTGAATTTCGAATGGCCGGCCATGCGGGCGGGGCTCCTGGGCTTTGGGGTTCGGGCGAAAAGAGAAGGGCTCCCTTAACCGGATGGATGGCGAGACGACAAGCCGGGCGGTGGCGCGGCCGGGACCCGGGGTGTGGGGCGAATGGCTGCGCTTCGTTCGGACGCCGCGGCTACCGATGGCGCGCGTGCGCTTTGGCTGGGCGGCGATCGGCGAGGTCGGGTGGCTCCTCCTGCTCGATGTGCTGGTCGCGCTGCCGCTCGCGGCGGGGTTGAGTTGGCTCGCCCGGCAGACGGGGTTGAAGACGCCCGAATTCGAGGTGCTGACTCGGCAGGGACCGGTGGTGACGCTGCTGGTCGGGGCACTGCTGCTGCCGATGGTCGAGGAAACGGTGTTCCGCGGCTGGCTCGACGGGCGGCGGCGGCACCTGGTGATCGGCGCGGTCGTGATCGGGATGGTGGCCAGCGTCGCAGCGGCGACCAGGCTGGTGGCGCGACCGGGCGCGGTGATCGCGACGGTCGCCGCTGCGACGATCGCGTGGGTGTTGCTCGGCTGGTGGCTCGCACGGGGGAAGGGCAATCGGGCGCCCGGCTGGTTCGAGCATCGTTTCGCGTGGTTCTATTTCGGGTCGGCGCTGCTGTTCGGGCTGGCGCACATGAGCAATTACGAGCTTGGCCGGCCGTGGCTATTGCTGCCGTTCGTGCTGCCCCAGGCGTTCGCCGGACTATTGTTCGGCTTTGCCCGGGTGCGGCACGGAATGTGGGCGAACATCGCGCTGCACGCGGGGGGCAACGCGTTGTTTTTAGGGTTATCGCTCAGCGGCTTCTAAGCGAGACCTAAGGCGGTGCGATAGGTTTCGAGGAGCGCGTCGGCTTCCTGGCGGACATGCGCTTCGAGGCGGCGCAGCGCGACGATCTTGCGCATCGTCTTGGTGTCATAGCCGTTCGACTTGGCCTCCGCGTAGACGTCCTTGACGTCGTCGGCGATGCCCTTCTTTTCCTCTTCCAGGCGCTCGATCCGCTCGATGAACAGGCGCAGCTGTTCGGCCGCGACATTGCCGTCACTCATGCTCTTTTTCCGATTCCCGTTGGGGTTGAAGCGCGGCGTTAGGCGAGCGGCCGGGCAGGCTCAAGCCGGTTCATGGCCGGGTTGATTGGCGAACCGAAGGGACTATGGCGTTGCCGCTCGAAGCGAAGGGACTGACTGTGACCGATCCGATGAAGCCGCGCGAGCGCAAGGTGAAAATTCTCGCGACGCTGGGACCGGCGAGTTCGACCCCCGAGCAGATCGAGGCGCTGATGCGCGCCGGCGCCGACGCCTTCCGGATCAACATGAGCCACGGCGAGCAGGCCGACAAGGTCAAGCTGGTGCAGGCGATTCGCGGGCTCGAAGCGACGCTTGCCCGGCCGACGACGATCGTGTTCGACCTGCAGGGGCCGAAGCTGCGCGTCGGCAATTTCGAGGATGGATCGGTGATGCTCGAGGAGGGGACGATGTTCGTCCTCGACGATGACGAGACGCCGGGCAATGCCAACCGGGTCGAGCTGCCGCACCCGGAATTGTTCGCCGCGGCGCGCAAGGGCGACCGGCTGCTGATCGACGACGGCAAGGTGCGATTGAAGATCGCGGCGGTCGAGCCGGGCAAGATCGGCGCGATCGTCGAGGTTGGCGGCAAGGTTTCCAACCACAAGGGGGTCAATGTCCCCGATGTGCTCGTGCCGATTCCGGCGCTGACCGAGAAGGACCGGTCGGACCTTCAGTTCGCGCTCGAGCAGGGGGCCGATTATATCGCGCTGTCGTTCGTCCAGCGGCCCGAGGACGTCGCCGAAGCGCGCGAGCTGATCGGCGATCGTGCCGGCATTCTCTCCAAGATCGAGAAACCGCAGGCGATCGAGCGGCTCGACGAGATTTTGAAGCTGTCCGACGCGGTGATGGTCGCGCGCGGTGACCTTGGCGTCGAGTTGCCGCCGGAGAGCGTGCCGCCGCTGCAGAACAAGATCGTCGCGCGGGCGCGCCAGCTGGGCAAGCCGGTGGTCGTGGCGACCCAGATGCTCGAATCGATGATCGTTTCGCCAACCCCGACGCGGGCCGAGGTGAGCGATGTCGCGACGGCGATCTATGACGGCGCGGATGCGGTCATGCTGTCGGCCGAAAGTGCCGCCGGGCAATATCCGATGGAAGCAGTCGAGATGATGGATCGCATCGGCTGCAACGTCGAGCGCGACCCGGTCTATGCCGCGCGGATCCACTTTACCGAGACGCTGCCCGAGGCGACCGCGGCGGACGCGCTGGCCGACGCTTCGCGGACGATCGCGACCAACCTCAAGACCGGGCCGATGGTGTGCTACACGTCAAGCGGGTCGACCGCGCGGCGGATCGCGCGCGAGCGGCCGCCGGTGAAGATCCTGGCGATGACGGCGAGCCTGGAGGTCGCGCGGCGACTGGGGCTGCAGTGGGGCGTGCACGCGGTCCACACGCGCGACGTGGCGAGCTTCGAGGAGATGGTCGCCAAGGCCAAGCGGATGGCGCTTCGGCATGGGCTGGCGGGTGCTAACGAACGGCTGGTGATTTTGGCGGGGGTGCCGTTCAAGACCGCCGGATCGACCAACGTGCTGCACGTGGTGCGGCTGGTTGGGGATGAGCTGGAGAAATATGAGGCCGATCTGAAGGGGCGTCAGTCGGACTAGCCCGCTACCCCGTCATCCCCGCGACAGCAGACAAGATTTTTTCACACGAAGTCACGAAGGCGCGAAGGGGCGCGCTATTCTTCGTGCCTTCGTGTGCAACACGTTAATCCCGCTCCGCGGGAGTGAGGGTTAGCG
>JALYIX010000055.1 GCA_030775565.1 Pseudomonadota bacterium
GCGACCTGCTATATTCCAACCGCAGCAACGTGATGCTCGAAATTATCACCGACGATGTCGGACGCCATGATTTCCTGCTGACCCCCTGCTCGAAGGACACCTTCCGGATCATCTACGGCGAGACCGACCCGCACCGCGGCTGCTTCGGCAACCTCGCCGCAGCGCTCGCCCCATATGGCGTCACCGAGGACATGATCCCGACCGCGTTCAACTGTTTCATGAACGTGCCGGTCGCCGCGGACGGGACGCTGACCGTCGAGCCGCCGCTAAGCAAGGCCGGCGACCGAATCGGCTTTGAAGCGAAGATGGACCTCGTCATCGGGCTGACCGCCTGCTCGGCGCTCCAGTCGAACGGCGGCAGCTTCAAGCCGATCCATTACCGTATCGATTGATGGCAACGCTTTTTTCGCCCTCGCTCCTTCGGGACGTCACCGTCGCGAGGGGCGGGGCGGCCGCGCGGCTGCGGATCCGTCTGAGCTATTGGTGGCGCCATGGCCGGCTGCCCGATCTAGAACAGCCGCAGACTTTCACCGAGTGGGTCCAGTGGCGCAAGCTCAACGAGCGCAGCCTGCTGCTCGCGGCGATGACCGACAAGGCGAGGTCGAAGGCCATGGTCGCGGCTAGCCTCGGCGCCGAGTGGGTCGTGCCGACGCTGTGGCAGGGCAGGGCCGCACCCGACGTGCCGCCGTGGCCGACGCCGTTCGTGATCAAGTCGAGCCATGGCTGCAATCAATATGCAATCGTCCGCGATGTCGCGCGCGACTGGCCCGGGGCGCTTCGGCGGAGCCGGTCGTGGACCCGGTCGACCTATGGCCAGTGGCTCGACGAATGGCTTTATTCTCGAAGCGAGCCGGGGTTGATCGTGGAGCCCTTCATCGGCCAGGGCGAGGTCCCGCCGAAGGACTATAAAGTCTATGTATTCAACGGTGTGGCGACCGTAGTCCAAGTTCATAGCGCGCGGCTCACCGACCATCGCTGGGTACAGTATGACCGCGATTGGAAGCGGCTTTCCAACGGTCCGCCAAGCGCCCCGCCAAGCGGCCTCGCGGCGATGATCGAAGCCGCCGAGGCGCTCGGTCGCGGGCATGATTTCCTGCGAGTCGACTTCTACGACATGCCCGGCCAGCCGCTGTTCGGTGAATTTTGCCTCTACCCGGGATCGGGCCTCGACCCGTTCGATCCGGTCGAGCTCGACGTGGCGCTGGGCGAGCAATGGCGCTCGGCGAGGGCGGCGCTCGCGAGAAGCTAACGCCTGCCTGTATTTCGCCACGCTTTTCTGCTAGCGGCCCGCCATGCTCAATATCAACGGAATCACGGTACGCCTTGGCGGGCGCACGATCCTCGACCGCGCCACGGCGCCGATCCCGCCGGGCGCGCGCGTCGGGCTGATCGGGCGCAACGGCGCGGGCAAGTCGACCTTGATGAAGGTGATGATCGGCCAGCTCGACCCCGACGAGGGCGAGATCGAGATGCCGAAGAAGACCAAGCTGGGCTATATCGCGCAGGAAGCCCCGTCGGGGACGAGTACCCCGTTCGAGACCGTGCTCGCCGCCGACCTCGAGCGCGCCTCGCTGATGGCCGAGGCCGAAAACTGCCACGATCCCGACCGGCTCGGCCATGTCTACGACCGTCTGCTGGCGATCGACGCCTACACCGCGGACGCGCGCGCATCGCGGATCCTCATCGGGCTGGGGTTCGACGAGGAGATGCAGGGCAGGGCGCTCGATAGCTATTCGGGCGGGTGGAAGATGCGCGTTGCGCTCGCCGCGCTGCTGTTCTCCGAGCCCGACGTTTTGCTCCTCGACGAGCCGTCGAACCACCTCGACCTCGAAGCGACGCTATGGCTCGAGAATTTCCTGAAGTCCTACCCGGGCACGCTAGTCGTGATCAGCCACGAGCGCGACCTGCTCAACAATGTGGTGGATACCATCCTCCACCTCGAGGGCGGCAAGGTCACGCTCTACGCCGGCGGCTACGACAGTTTCGAGCGCCAGCGCGCCGAGCGGATGGCGCAGATCGCCGCGGCGCAGGCCTCGCAGGATGCCCAGCGGGCGCGGCTTCAGGACTATATCGCGCGCAACTCGGCGCGTGCCTCGACCGCCAAGCAGGCCCAAAGCCGGGCGAAAATGCTCGCCAAGATGCAGCCGATCGCGGCGATGGCCGACGATCCCAGCCTGAGCTTCGACTTCCCCTCGCCGACCGAGTTGAAGCCACCGCTGATCACGCTTGACATGGCAGCAGTCGGCTATGCCGAGGGCAATCCGATCCTGCGCAAGCTCAACCTCAGGATCGACCCCGACGACCGTATCGCGCTGCTCGGCCGCAACGGCAACGGCAAGACGACGCTCGCCCGCCTGCTCGCCGCGCAATTGGCGCCGATGGAGGGCGAGATGCACGCCACGGGCAAGATGCGCGTCGGTTACTTCACCCAATATCAGGTCGAGGAATTGCACGGCGAAGACTCGCCGATCGAGCATATGACGCGGCTGATGAAGGGCATGACGCCGGGCGCCGTGCGCGGCCAGCTCGGCCGGTTCGGTTTTTCCGGCGACAAGGCGACGACGAAGGTTGCCAAGCTGTCGGGCGGGGAACGGGCAAGGCTAGCCCTGGCAC
>JALYIX010000056.1 GCA_030775565.1 Pseudomonadota bacterium
GCGCGCCCAGGCGAGCTGCTTTTCGAACAGCGCGCGCGCTTCCTCATATTCCCACGGCTCGGAGACCATCGGGAACATCACCCGCAGAACGCGTCCGCCCGAAGCATCGATCAATGCCCTCGCCTGCGCCTTCATCAGCGTCGAGCGTTCGAGGCTGAGGCGAAGTGCGCGCCAGCCCATCGCTGGATTCTCGCTCTCGTCGCGATGGTCCTGGAGGTAGGGCAGCGCCTTGTCGCCGCCAATATCGAGCGTGCGAAATACCACCGGCTTGTCTCCGGCGCTGTCGAGCACGCTCTTGTAGAGGCGCTGCTGGCTCTCGCGCCCGGGCAAGGTGGCGGCGATCAGGAACTGGAACTCGGTCCGGAACAGACCAATGCCGTCGGCACCGGTCGCATCCAGCGCGGCAGCATCGTCGGCCAGGCCGGCGTTGACCATCAGCGTGATGCGCTCGCCGTCGGTGGTCGTCGAGGGCAGGTTCTTGAGCGCAGCAAATTCAGCGCGGCGCCGCTGGCTGGTCGCCATGCGCGTGTCGAACTGGGCCAACATGGGCCGCGTTGGGCGCACCGCGACAACGCCCATATCGCCATCGACCAGCACCGTGTCGCCTTCGCTGGCGACGTGGCGGATATCGGCGATGCGGCCGACCACCGGCACACCCATTGCGCGGGCAACAATCGTGACGTGCGCCGTGAGCGAGCCTTCCTCGAGCACTACCGCCTTCAATCGGCGACGGTCATATTCGAGCAGTTCGGCTGGACCGAGGTTGCGCGCGATAAGGACGGTGTCCTTGGCCAGCCCGGTCTGGGCTGCGGTTCCCATTCGTCCCGAGACGATCCGCAGCAGTCGGTTGGCGAGGTCGTCGAGGTCGTGCATCCGCTCCTTGAGCAACGGATCGTCGATGTCCCGCATGCGGGCACGAGTGCGCTGCTGGACGCGCTCGATTGCCGCTTCGGCAGTCAGGCCGCTATCGATCGCGTCGTTGATCCGCCGCGACCAGCCTTCGTCATAAGCGAACATCTTGTAGGTCTCGAGGATCTCCTGATGCTCGCCGACCGTGCCGAATTCGGCCTCCCGGGTCATGTTCTCGATCTGCTCGCGCATCTTGCGGAAGGCTGCGTAGACCCGCGCGCGCTCGGCCTCAGTATCCTCGGCGACGGTCTGGTGGACGACGATGCTCGGCTGGTGGAAGACGGCGATGCCGCGCGCCATTCCGGCGACGAGCTTCAATCCGACGATTCGTACCGCGCCGCCATCGTTGCGCGTGCCGCGGCGGGTAAGGTTGACCAGCCGGGCGCTCGCGATCAGCTCGGACAGGACCATCGCAACGGTCTGCAGCGCCTCGATCTCGACGTCTTCGTAGCCGCGTGGTTCGGCATGCTGGACTGACAGGACGCCGACGACATTCTCGCGGTGGATGATCGGCACACCGGCAAAGCTGTGGAAACGCTCTTCCCCGGTTTCAGGGCGATAAGCGAACGACGGGTGGCTGGCCGCTTCGGCAAGGTTGAGGATGCGGCCTTCCTCGGCAATTGTGCCGACGAGGCCCTCGCCGAAGCCGAGCCGGGTGACGTGGACCGCCTCCTTGCGCAGCCCGTGCGTGGCAGAAAGCTCGAGCAGATTGTCTCTGACGAGATAGATAGAGCAGACCTCACTTTGCAGCGCTGACGCGATCAGATCGACGACATGGTCGAGCTTGGCCTGCGGTGAGCCGCGCTTCGCCATCAGCGCATGAAGGCCGGTCAGTATTTCGCGAGCGGCGGCAACGGCGGTGGTCGGCATGAGCGCATGGCTAGCAGCGCGGGGGCGCTGGGCCAAGCGCGGCCGGCCAAGGCCGCGGGTGAAATGCTCCCTCCGCTTTGGAGCCGATGCCCCGGGGGGAAATGAAGCGGGCCTCATTGCTGTTCCGCGAAGCGGCTGCCCCATCGCTCCCGGTCGCGTCGCCGAGCCGGCCGACTACGGCCAGAGTGGCATGAACGCGCCCGGCTGACGGCGCTGCTTCGGCGACACTTTGGTCAGGGCGGGGGCCGGCAGCTTTCCGCCATCGCAGACTCAGGACCCCGAGACCGGTCGAGCGTGAGGCAATTTCTCGACGCGGTTCTTAAGGTCGCCGAATTGATCGAATGCGACTCTCCGCATTGGCCGGCGCCGGTTTCCGCGGCGAGTGCCTTGGTCGACACCCGCCACGAGATGTCGACGTTGTTGCAGGAGGGAGGAGCGCACGCGCTGTGGATTGCGACACATTATG
>JALYIX010000057.1 GCA_030775565.1 Pseudomonadota bacterium
CCGGATCCGCGCGGCGGTCAATGACTGGCTGGCCCATTCGCGCCACGCCCGCCACATCGCCGCGGTGCGTGGCGCGCACCCTCGCCACGGCGGCGGCGGCAGCCTTTATCTGGTGCTCCGCCGGCCGCACTGAAACGGCGCAAAGCCACACGTTTTCTTAACCCCCAATGTTTACCTGCCGAGCGTGAAAGGCGGGCGTCGCAAGGCGTTCGGAGGCGACCATATGCAGCAGGGCAAGGCGCAGAAAGTCAGCAACGCGCTCCTCTCGGGTGCCGCGGGCGTTGCCTCGTTCCTGTTCTCCCTGACCGCGTTCCTGACGATTACCGAATTCAACGCCAAGCTGACGGCTTCGCTGGTCGCCGGCGCGTTCTGCCTGCTGATCAGCTATGTCGCGTCCGAGCGCCCCAACAGCGAGAGCGCGCGGGCGCTTGCCGCATTGGGCGAGCGGTTGCTCGCGGTCGAGGACGGCGACCTCGTCAGCCCCGCGCCAGAGATCGTCGTCCGCACCATGCCAGCGGTCGCCGCGGCGGTCGACAGCCTGTTCGCCGAAGTCCGCTCGTCGATCGACAATGCCCATGCCCTGGGGATGTACGACCCGGTCACCTCGCTGCCCAATCGTCTCCATTTCCGCGCCGAGGCCGACAAGTTGCTCGGCGAGCGCGCGCGCGGCTCGGCCGACCAGCCGCCGGCGGCGATGCTGTTCGTCGACCTCGACCGGTTCAAGGCGGTCAACGACAGCCTCGGCCATGCGCGCGGCGACCAGCTGCTCGTCCTCGTCGCCAATCGGCTGCGCGTCGTGGTCAGCGCCGAAGTCGCCGACGATGTCGTCCGGCGGGCGCTCGTCGCCCGGCTGGCGGGAGACGAATTCACCCTGTTCTTCCCGGCGATCCGCTCGGCCGAGGAAGTCGAGCGGATCGCCCGCCGCATCGCGCTCGCAATCAGCGAGCCGTTCGAGCTTCACGGCCATAGCGTCGATATCGGTGCCTCGATCGGGATCGCCATCAGCCCCGAGCATGGCGTCAGCATCGAATCGCTGATGCGCGCCGCCGACATTGCCATGTATCGCGCCAAGTCGCGCGGCGGCGGCCAGCATTGCCTGTTCTCCGAAGCCCTGGCGCGCGAGCATCAGCAGAAGGTCGATACCGAACATGCGCTGACCGACGCGGTCCAGCGCGGCGAGTTCCTGCTCGCGCTGCAGCCCCAGCTGAGCCTGCGCACGGGTGAAATCACCGGGGCCGAGGCGCTGCTGCGCTGGCAGCACCCGCGCGACGGGCTGCGCCAGCCCAACAGCTTCATTCCCGTTGCCGAACAGACCGGCCTCATCGCCGACATCGGCGAATGGGTCATCGCCGAAGTCGCCTCGATGCTCGGCGCGTGGCACAAGGAAGGCACGGTCCAGCGGATCGCCTTCAACGTCAGCCCGCGCCAGCTCGATCGCGCCGACTTCTTCACGCGGATGCGCGCCGCTTTCGCTGAGCAGGACGTGCCGCTGTCGCTGATCGAGCTTGAATTCACCGAATCGGCGGCGATGGAGGTGAGCGAAAATGTGCTGACCGAAATTGCCGCGCTGCGCGCCGACGGCGCCAAGATCGCGATCGACGATTTCGGAACGGGCTATTCGAACCTCGCGCGGCTGCGCGCCATGCCGCTCGACCGGGTCAAGCTCGACCCCTCGCTGATCGCCGACATCGAGACCAGCGAGAAAGCGCGGGTCATCGTCCAGGCGGTCGTCCAGCTGATCCACGGGGTCGGCTGCGAAGTGGTCGCCGAAGCGGTCGAGAATGTGGCGCAGGCCGATATCCTGCGGGCGATGGGCTGCCAGACCGTACAGGGCTTCGTTTTCGCCCACCCGATGTTCGAGGACGAGTATCGCAGCTGGGTCCTCAACGCCGAGCGCGGCGGGGCAAAGCAACGCGCCTAGGCAAACGCCTTCGCGATGACCCGGCCGTAGATCCGCGCCAGCTCCCGAATATCCTCCACCGCCGCACTCTCGTCGAGCTTGTGCATCGTCGCGTTGGGCAGGCCGAAATCGACCACCGGGCAGAGCTTGATCAGGAACCGCCCGTCCGAGGTCCCGCCGCCGGTCGACAGTTCGGGCTCGACCCCGGTTTCCTCGCGGATCGCCGAGACGACCAAGTCATAAAGATGCCCCGGCGGAGTCAGGAACGCCTCGCCCGAGATCAGCGCTCGAACCGTTGCCCCTTGTGCCTCGCGCGCCGCGACCTCCTCGACCATGCGGACGAGGTCGGGCCCGCGCTGGAGGTTGTTGAAGCGGATGTTAAGCCGCGCGCTGGCCGATCCGGGAATGACATTAGCCGCGCCTTCGCTGACCGCGACCTCGGTGAATTCGAGGTTCGACGGCGGGAAGGCGTCGTTGCCCTCGTCGAGGTGGATCGCGCCCAGCGCCCCGACCAGCCGGGCAAGCGCCGGGATCGGATTGTCGGCCTTGTGCGGGTAGGCGACATGGCCCTGCGTGCCTGGCACCTCGATCCATATATTGACCGACCCGCGCCGGCCGATCTTGATCGTGTCGCCCAGCCGCGTTTCCGAGGTCGGCTCGCCGATCAGGATGAAATCGGGAATGCGCCCGTCGGCCTCGAGCCAGTCGATGATCGCCACCGTGCCGTGCGCGCCGGGGCCTTCCTCGTCGCCGGTGATGAGCAGCGACAGCGTGCCCTTGTCCTGGGTCGGCGGAATGGCGGCGACAAAGGCGGCGATCGCGCTCTTCATGTCATTGGCGCCGCGCCCGATCAGGCGGCCGTCCTCGATCCTCGGGACGAACGGATCGCCGCTCCACCCCTCGCCCGGGGGCACGACATCGAGATGCCCGGCGAAGCCGAAGTGTGGCGCACCTGTCCCACGGATCGCGACCATATTCTCGACCGCCGGCTCGCCGCGCGTGAAGCGGTGAACGGCAAAGCCGAGCGGGGCCAGCGCCGCCTCGAGCACGTCGAACACGGCGCCCGTGGCCGGCGTGACGCTCGGCACCGCGATGAGCGCGCTGGCAAGCTCGAGGGGATCGATCATGCTCATGCCGGAGTCGGCTCGAGCGCGTCGATCACCCATGGCTCGTCCTGCGCCTTTTCGATCCAGTCGATGACGTGCGGGTGGCTGAGCACCGCGTCCATGTAAGCGGCGGCGAACGGCGGGACGGGGACCTTGTAGGTGACGAAGCGGGTGACGACGGGAGCGAACATAATGTCGACCGCGCTCCAGTCGCCAAACAGGAACTGGCCGGTGCCGCCGAAGCGGGCGCGCGCCTGGGCCCACAGGATCATGATCCGTTCGATCTCGGCGCGGACCCCGTCGCTCAGCGGATGGTCGTCGACGATCCGGCGAATGTTCATCGGCAGCTCGCGGCGCAGGTTGGCGAAGCTCGAATGCATTTCGGCGGCCATTGATCGGGCCATCCCGCGTGCGCCCATGTCCTCGGGCCAATAACGCGACCGCTCGGTCTTGTCGGCGCAATATTCGATGATCGCCATGCTGTCCCACACGACCGCGTCGCCGTCCCACAGGATCGGCACTTTCCCCCGCGAGGGACCGAACTCGTCGCCCTCGCGGCGCTGCTCCCATTGTTCGTCGTAGAGCGGGACGACCAGTTCCTCATAGTCGATTCCGGACTGGCGGACGGCGAGCCAGCCGCGCATCGACCAGCTCGAATAAGCGCGGTTGCCGATGATGAGCTTCATCGCGCCGCTCTCGCTCATGTCCGCGCCGCCTCCAGGATCGTCGTTCGAAGATCGGCGATGCCCATCCCGGTCTCGCTCGAGGTCAGGAACAGGGTGGGGTGCGCCGCGGGATGCTTGGCGGCTTCGAGCCGAGTCGCCTCGAACACCGCGTCGAGCGCGCTCGCCTTGATCTTGTCGGCCTTGGTCAGGACGAGGTGATAGCTGACCGCCGCGCCGTCGAGCATTTTCATAACGTCGCGGTCGACGTCCTTCAGCCCATGGCGCGAATCGACGAGGACGAGAGCGCGCTTCAACACCTGCCGCCCGCGCAAGAAATCGTTGATCAGGAAGCGCCAGCGCTTGACCATGTCCTTGGGCGCCTCGGCGAAACCATAGCCCGGCATGTCGACCAGCCGCAGCTGGATGGGCTGCCCGACGTCGAAGAAATTCAATTCCTGGGTCCGGCCCGGGGTGTTCGAGGTCCGCGCCAGCTTGTTGCGGTTGGTCAGCGCGTTGAGCAGCGAGGACTTGCCGACGTTCGAGCGCCCGGCGAAGGCGATCTCGGGCACCGTCGGATTGGGCAGAAACTCCAGCCCCGGCGCGGACTTCAGAAACTCGATCGGCCCCGCGAACAATTTTCGCGCTTCCTCCGCAATATCGCTACCCAATGTCCGGGGGATCATCGTTTCGGAACCTTGGCATCGACCACCGCCGTTCCGGCCACGATCGGATGGCGGCTGTTGAACCAGCTCTGCTGGGCGAAGGTCAGCAGATTGTTGGTCACCCAGTAAAGCTGCAACCCCGCCGCGAACGGCGCCATGACGAAGATCAGGAACCACGGCATCAGCGTCATGATCTGCTGCTGCGCCGGATCGACCCCCTGCGCCGGGTTCATCTTCATCGTCATCCACTGGGTCGCACCGACGAGGATCGGAAGCACCCCGATCGCCAGGATGTGGGGCGGGGTGAAGTGGAGCAGCCCGAACAGGTTGACCGGGGTCATCGGGTCGGGCGCCGAGAGATCGTGGATCCACAGCGCGAACGGCTGGTGGCGCATTTCGACCGACACCATCAGCGTCTTGTAAAGCGCGTAGAACACCGGGATCTGCAGGAAGATCGGCAGGCAGCCCGCCGCCGGATTGATCTTCTCCTCCTTGTAGAGCTTCATCATCTCCTGCTGCTGGCGCGGCTTGTCGTCCTTGAAGCGCGCCTGCATCGCCTTGAGCTTGGGCTGGACCCGGCGCATGGCGAGGGTCGACTGGAACTGGCGGTTGGCGATCGGGAACATCAGCGCACGGACGATGAACGTCAGGCAGATGATCGCCACGCCGAAATTGCCGGTGACCGCGAACAGCCAGCGCAGCAGCGCGAAGATCGGCCGCATGAACCATTCGAACCAGCCCCAGTCGATCGCCTTCGACAGCTTGGGAATGCCGGCGTCCTCGTACCGGTCGAGCGCGGCTTTTTCCTTGGCCCCGGCGAACAGTCGCGTCTGCATACGGACCTGCTGCCCGGGAGCGATAGTCGCGGTCGGACCGGCATAGTCGGCCTGATAGCCGCCGGCCGGGGTGTGATGGAAACTCGGCGCGATCGGGCCGGCCGGGGCCAGCGCGGCGAGCCAATATTTGTCGGTGAAGCCGACCCATCCGGGGCCGCCCTCGCGGGTCGTGCCGTTGGCGCCGGCCTCGTCGAGCGTCTTCCACTTGGTCGAATAATCGGCCTTCCCGTCGATCACCGAGATCGGGCCGACATGGTTGGTCCAGGTTGACGGGTCGGCGGATTGCTGCGCGCGGCTGGCGAAACCGAAGCTGCGCACGGCGACGGGGCCGCCGCCGTCATTGGTGACGCGCTGGTCGATGGTGAACAGATAGGCGTCGTCGACGCTGATGACCTGCTCGAACTTCTGCCCGGTCGGGTTGGTCCAGCTCAGCGTCACCGGCTTGCCCGGCGCGAGCAGCCGGCTCGAAGCCTGCCAGACGGTGTCGGGGCCGGGAACGGCGATGCCCTCGCCGAGCCAGCCGAAGCCGGCGAAATAGGCACCGGGCGCGCCGGCGGGCGAGAACAGCCGCACCGGGGCCGAATTGGCGGCGATCGATTCGCGCTGCTTGACCAGGCGAAGATCGTCGATCCGCGCGCCCTTCAGATTGATCGACCCGAACAGGCTCGGCGTGTCGATCTTGACCCGCGGCGTCGCGCGCAGGACGTCGGCGCGGACCTCGAGGGCAGGGGCGGTTGGCCCGGTCGGGCCAGTCGTGCTGACCTGCGCGGTGGGGAGCGCCTGGACCTTGCCGTCGCGCACCTGCTGGGTTTGCGGGGCCGCGGTCGGCAGCAGCTTGGGGCCAAGGAAGCTCCAGCCGAGCAGCACGAAGGCGCTCAGGACGATCGCGAGGAGCATGTTGCGGTTGTCGTTCACGTGTCGTCCTTGTGATTTGGGAACCGGGCCATCACGGAACCGGGTCGTGCCCCATGCCGCCCCACGGGTGACACCGGAAAATTCTCTTGAGGGCCAGCCAGCCCCCGCGCGCCGCGCCATAGCGCCGAAGGGCGGTGATCGCATAGGCCGAACAGCTTGGGCTGAAGCGACACGACGGCGGCATGATCCGCGAGGGGCCGAGCTGCCATGCGCGGGCAACCAGGATCAGCCCCTTGGCGATCATCGGCGCGCCTTGCCCAGCGCGCGCACCAGTTCGGCGGACAATGTCGAAAAATCGCGCTCGACACCGCCTGCACGCCCGATCAGCACATGGTCGGCGCCAGCGATGCCGAGCATGGCAAGATGCTCGCGCGCCAGCGCCCGGAAGCGCCGCTTCATGCGATTGCGGACGACCGCGTTGCCGATCTTCTTGGTGACCGTGTAGCCGACCCGAATCGCCGGATCCGCATCGCCCCGCGCGCGAACTTGCAGGACGAAACCGGGCATGGGAAAACGCTGGCCGCGATTGGCGGCGAGGAAGTCGGCCCGGCGCGTGAGGGTAATTAGGCGCTGAGCTTCTTGCGGCCGCGGGCGCGACGCGCTGCAAGCACCTTGCGGCCGCCGACCGTCGCCGTGCGCGCGCGGAACCCGTGCCGCCGTTTGCGGACCAGGTTGCTCGGCTGGAAAGTGCGCTTCATCGCTCATGCCTTCAAAGTTCTAATGCAAAAGGGCCACCGCTGGGGTGGCCTCCGTTGCCGCGCCGATACGGGGCGGACCCGCGAAAGTCAATTCCCGATGCTTTCGCCTTGCTCGGTCTGCCGCGCTTTTCGAAGCTCGGCGCGGCGCCTCGCGCTGGCGCGGCGAAGGCCCCAGTCTGACCAGTCGCCAAGCGTTGGCTTCCACCGCTTGAACCGCACATAGTTGCGCTTGGCCCACATGCTCGTCTTGAGCACCAGCGCCAGCCCCGCGGCGAAGACGAAGATCCCGCCCGGCCCGGGGATCACCCCGGCGATCGGCGAGGCGATGATCAGCAGCACGCCGAGGACGAACAGCAGCATCTCGACCGCGGGATGATCGAGGAAGCCCCGCCACTGGTCGCATGTGAACATGACCGACCATGTGGGAAATACGGTGCGTCCGCGCAACCCTTGTGCCCGCACCGGCACCGGCCTAGCCTCGCGCCGCCGAGACAGGGGGCCGATTGGCATTCATCAAGGACGCGCACTCGGCGGCAAGGGCCCGCTGATGGTGGCGATCGTCTCGACCGTGGCCTACCTCGGCCTCGAAGCGCGCAGCGTCGAAGTGCAGGTCCAGCTGACGCCGGGCTCGCCGATGTTTACCCTCGTCGGGCTCGCCGACAAGGCGGTCGGCGAAAGCCGCGAGCGCGTGCGCGGGGCGATTTCGGCACTCGGCATTGCGGTCCCGCCCAAGCGGATCGTCGCCAACCTGTCACCCGCCGACCTGCCGAAGGAAGGCTCGCACTTCGACCTCCCCATCGCGCTTGCGCTGCTCGCCGCGATGGGGGTCGTCGATGCCGAGCAATTGAGCCATTATGTCGTCGTCGGCGAACTCGGCCTCGACGCGCGGATCGCGCCCTCGGCCGGGGTGCTGCTTGCCGCGCTCCATGCCTCGGCGGCGGGAAAAGGGCTGATCTGTCCGGCAGCGCAAGGCTCGGAAGCCGCATGGGCGGGCGAGATCGAAGTCCTCGCGGCGCCCGATCTCCTCTCGCTCCTGGCCCATCTGCGCGGCTCGTCGCTGCTCCCCGCGCCGCTCCCGGGCGAGGCCGAGGAGCCGGGCAG